>NZ_JBVIQR010000016.1:59574-127061 GCF_055576875.1 Streptomyces sp. NPDC033229
GATGGGTGTGTGGGTGTTTTTTGTTGGGTGGGGGGGGGGGAAAAGAGGTGTTCTTTCCCCCCCCCCCCCCCCCACGCCCGCAGGGCGCTCGCCGCCGCAGGCGGCAACGACGGCCCGCAGCCGAAGACCCGCCGGACAGCCCCTCCGTCGGTCAACTCCCCTTCGTTCCGGCCGGTGTTCGCGGAATCGATACGCCCGGTCCCTCGGCATGCCACGCTGGCGCTGACGCATATGGCCACGCGCCACCGACCTGGGGAGGGGCTCGATGGGGCCAGCGGGCCGCACGGCCGTCACGTGGCACCCCGGTGCTCGTCGTGACACCTGTCGTCGCGTCAGCCGTCGTGGCGATCGACCCGACCGTCGGCGTGACTGCCGCCCCGGCGGCCATGACAAGGGCCCCGGCGGCTTTTCAGACCGCCGGGGCCCCACCTCCCCGTGCTCCCCCGCGGCGACCCGGAGCCCCGAGCTCCCAGGGTGCGCCTCGCGGACCTTCTTCCCCGAGCGGTCCGCGCCCAGATCGATGTCTCCCCTGGGTGCGGGCGGCCAATCCTGCTGCATGGTCACTCGAACGAGGGGTGTTGCGCGCGAAAGCGGTTCGTTCGAATGCAAGTTCTATAAAGTGGGGCTGCTCGGGGGAGAAGTGGGGGTGCCAGGACTCATGGTGCGGCGTATCGACGTGAGCGGAAGCGGCGGAGTGCGGCTGGCGGCCTGGGAGTTCGCCGACCCCCCGAAGGCCGGTGGGCCGTTCGGTGACGGCGGCCCGAGCGGCGTCCTGCTGCTCCACGGGCTGATGGGCCGCGCCTCGCACTGGGCGGCGACGGCCCGCTGGCTCTCCACCCGCCACCGCGCGGTCGCCCTCGACCAGCGGGGGCACGGGCGCAGCGAGAAGCCCGCCGACGGCCCGTACACCGGCGAGGCCTATGTGGCCGACGCGGAGGCGGCCGTCGAGGAGCTGGGGCTGGGCCCCGTCATCCTCGTCGGGCACGCCATGGGCGCCCTGACGGCCTGGCAGCTGGCCGCCCGCCGCCCCGACCTCGTCCGCGCCCTGGTCGTCTGCGACATGCGGGCCTCCGCGCTCGGCGCGGCGACGCAGCGGGAGTGGGGCGAGTGGTTCAGGTCCTGGCCGGTGCCGTTCGCCACGCTCGCGGACGTGCGGAAGTGGTTCGGTGAGGACGACCCCACGCTGGAGCGGCCCAATCCGGCCCGTGGCGACTTCTACGCCGAGGTGACGGCCGAGCGCGCGGACGGCTGGCGTCCGCTGTTCTCCCGCCGTCAGATGCTCCTGGCCCGGGAGACCTATGTGCACGACGCGCATTGGGAGGAGCTGGCCCTCGTCGAGTGCCCGGCCCTCGTCGTGCGCGGTCTCGATGGCGAGCTGGGCCGCGCCGAGGCCCAGGAGATGGTCCGCGTCCTGCCGCGCGGCGTCTACGCCGAGGTGCCGGACGCGGGTCACCTCGTCCACTACGACCAGCCCGACGGCTGGCGCCGGGCGGTCGAGCCGTTCCTCGCCTCGGTCCTGCCGGTCTGACCCGGGTCGGACGAGCTGGGTCGTCTTTGGTCGAGCTCAGCCGGAGGCAGCCCGTCCGGCATTGGAGGACACGCCCGCAGGGCGCTTGCCGCCGCAGGCAGGGAAGGCGGCCGGCAGCCGGAGGGCCGTGTCGCAGGTTCAGCCGCCTCGGCGCCGAGCGTGCTGGTTTCGGCTGAGCTCAGCTGATTCCAGCCCGTCCGCCATTGGAGAACGCGCCCGCAGGGCGCTTGCCCGCCGCAGGCGGCGAAGACGGTCCGCAGTCGAAGATCCGCCCCCACAGGCCCCAGCCGAATCCGCATGGCCCGAATTAATTCAACGCCCGTTGACATAAGTCCCGGGCCGGGTGTGCACTGGAAGGACCGAGACACCTGGAGTTGCCATGACCTCTCGTACCGATCCCACCGCCGACGTCCTCGTCATCGGCGCCGGACCCACCGGACTTCTGCTGGCCGGCGATCTCGCCGCCGCCGGGGTGCGGGTCGTGCTGCTGGAGCGGCGGGCGCGGGAGTCGAACCTCACCCGGGCTTTCGCGGTCCACGCGCGGACCCTGGAGATGCTGGACGCGCGCTCGGTCGCCGAGGAGCTGCTCGCCACCGGGGCGTTCGTCTCCTCCGCGCGGCTCTTCGGGACGGCCAGGCTCGACCTGTCCGGACTGCCGAGCCGCTTTCCCGGTGTCCTCATCACCCCGCAGTACGAGACCGAGCGGGTCCTGGAGCAGCGGGCCGTCAAGCTCGGTGCCGAGATCCGGCGCGGCACCGAGGTCGTCGGCCTGCGACAGGACGCGGACGGCGTCGACGTGGACGTCCGGACGCGCACCACTGATGAGCTCTCCGGCGATGTCTCCGCGGACGCCTCCGACAGCGGCGGGACGGCGACCCTCCGCGCCCGCTACGTCGTCGGCGCGGACGGTGTGCGCAGCACCGTGCGACAGACGCTCGGCATCCCCTTCCCCGGCAAGTCCGTCCTGCGGTCCGTCATGCTCGCCGACGTGCGCCTCGCCGCCCCTCCCCGCGAGATGCCCGCCTTCAACAGCGTCCCGGAGGGCATCTGCCTCGTCCTCCCCTTCGGTGACGGCTGGTACCGCATCATCGCCTGGGAGCGCGACAGCGAACTGTCCGCCGACGTGCCGGTCGAGCTGGATGACGTGCGGGCCATCACCCGGGCCGTGTTCGGTACGGACTTCGGCGCCCACGACGCCCGCTGGACCTCGCGTTTCCACAGCGACGAACGCCAGGTGCCCCGCTACCGCGACGGCCGGGTCCTCCTCGCGGGCGACGCCGCGCACGTCCACTCGCCCGCCGGCGGCATGGGGATGAACGCGGGGATGCAGGACGCCGTCAACCTCGGCTGGAAGCTCGCCGCCGTGCTGGCCGGGCGCGCCGACGACGCCCTCCTCGACACCTATCACGACGAGCGGCACCCGGTGGGCGCCATGGTCGTGCGCCTCAGCGGAACCATCCTGCGGGTGGCGGTGACCGATTCGGCCGTCGTGCGGGGGCTGCGGCGCGGCGCGGGCGCCCTCCTCCGGTACGTGCCGCAGGTGACCCGCCGCCCCGCGCTGCTCGTCTCCGGCCTCGGCATCCGCTACCCCGCACCGCCCGGCGCCCACCCCCTCGTCGGGAGCCGCGCCCCCGACCTGCCCCTGGTCGAGGTCCCCGACGGCCCCACGCGTCTCTACGAGGCGCTGCGCGCCGGCCGTCATGTCCGGGTCCTGCCGCGCGGTGCGACGCCCCGGGACCCGATGGCGGAGAGCGGGACGGACGTCATCACCGTCACGCGCACCGACGCGCGGCGGGTCAGCCTGCTCGTACGACCCGACGGGTACGTGGCCTGGGCTTCCGACGACGGCGCCACCGGGCCCGTGCCGCTGCCGACGGTCGGCGCCGTTCCGCTGTCCCGGGTGTGAGACGGGGGTACACACCCGGGACGGCCCGGGGCCGCCGGTAGTGCCTCTCGCCTGGCCGGCGGATCCTCGGTCGGTCAGGCCATCCGGCCGCCCGCGGCGGCAGGCGCCCTGCGGGCGCGTCCTCGCTCTCCCCCGGCTACCGCTGGGAGATGCCCCACGAGCTTGACGCGGCTGAGCTTGGCGGCGGACACGGCCCGCAGGGCCGTTCGCCTGATGCGCCGCCGGTCACGGCAAGGGCAGCCGTTCGCAGTCGCTACGGCTACCGCAAAGCGGTCCGGTCAGCGTCCGCGGGTGCCCGCGGTCTCGCGCCCGCACGCGTAGGCGAGCGCGCTGACCAGTTCTTCCGCGTCGGGGAGCCAGCGGTTGGCGGCGGTGGGCTGGCGGGCCCACTGGACCGCGCCACGTGCGCCCATCCTGGTCGGCGGCGCGACCACGTAGTCACCTTCGCCGCGCGCGACCAGGTCGAGGGAGGAGGGCGGCCAGCCCAGCTTCCGGGCCAGGTCGCCGACCTTCAGGGCGCCGCCGGGGAGCACGAAGAACAGCATCCTGCGGTGCGGGGTGGAGGTGATCGGCCCGAGCTGGATCTCCATCCGCTCCATGCGGGCGAGCGCCAGACAGCCGGCGCTCTCGGGTACGTCGAGCGCGTCGAAGGTGCGGCCGGTCGGGAGCAGAACCGAGGAGTTGGGCTGTTTCGCCCACATCCGGCGCGCGGCGACCGCGCTGCCGGTGGCCTGGGTGGCCCAGTCGGGACGGGCCGGATGCGCGCCGGGCGACGGGCAGTCGAGATCGCCGCACGAGCAGCGTTCCCTGCCCGCGTCGACTTCCAGCCAGGTCCCGGCGAATACGTCCCAGTGCCGCTCTTCCGCGTACCGAACCGCGGCGTCGAGGACCTGCTCGCCGCGTTGTTGGGGGATAAGCGGGGCTCCTACTCCGATGGTCTTTTCCACGTTCATCACAACTCCCCTTGTCACCAGGGGTTACGGCTCGGGCACAGCCTCCTCGCCGGACCCCGGCCATGCATATGGGGCGCACGGGAGCATGCACGGGGGCGCAGGCGCGGGTTCGCCGCCGCGAAGGGGTAGCCACCTGCCTGGCGGTCGCGGACGCGGTCGTCACCGCTTCACGTACCGCAGATGTCACCGCGTCATTACCGCAATTGCCGGTCATTACCGGCAAGTCCCGCATTCTCCGGATACCAGGGGGCAAAGATCAGAGGAGAACGCGTTCACAGCCGGCTCAGCTTTTCCGCGCTTCGCGGCAGCCGTCGCGAAGGCATAGCAGTTTCAGGGGGTACAGCATGGCCGCACGGCCACTCGTGGCGCGGCAGCCGAACGAACGGTTGCAGGCGCTCATTCAGGAAGCAGGCTGTTCCAACGCCGGTCTGGCGCGCCGGGTCAATATGTGCGGCGCCGAGCACGGTCTCGACCTTCGGTACGACAAAACGTCCGTAGCCCGTTGGCTGCGCGGCCAGCAGCCGCGGGGCCGCGCCCCGGCGATCATCGCCGAGGCCCTCGGCCGCAAGCTGGGCCGCACGGTGACGATCGACGAGATCGGCATGGCCAACGGCAAGAACCTGGCCTCCGGCGTCGGGCTCCAGTTCTCCCCGACCGTGCTCGGCGCCATCGAGCAGGTCTGTGAGCTGTGGCGCAGTGACGTGGGCCGGCGGGACTTCCTCAGCGGCACGTCCGTGGCGTCCTCGGCGCTCGTCGAGCCCAGCCGGGACTGGCTGATCACCAGTGCCGACGCGCAGGTCGCGCGCAGTGCGGGCGCCCGGGTCGGGGTCTCCGACGTCGAGGCCGTTCGGGCCACGACCGATGCCCTGGTGGAGCTCGACCACCGGTACGGCAGCGGGCACGTCCGCCCGGTGGTGGTCCACTACCTCAACAGCGTCGTCTCGGGGCTGCTGGCCGGTTCGTACCGCGAGGTGGTCGGTCGTGAACTGTTCGCGGCGGTCGCCAGGTTGACGGAGCTCGCCGGGTACATGGCGGTCGACACCGGTCAGCCGGGCCTCGCCCAGCGCTATTACATCCAGGCCCTGCGGCTGGCCCAGGCCGCCGGGGACCGTGGCTACGGCGGCTACGTACTGGCCGCGAGCATGAGTCACCTCGCCGCGTCGCTGGGCAACCCCAGGGAGATCGCCCAGCTTGCCAAGGCCGCGCAGGAGGGGGCGCGGGGGCAGGTCACCCCGCGGGCCGAGGCGATGTTCTGCGCGGCCGAGGCGCGCGGCCACGCGCTGCTCGGTGACGCGCGGGCCTTCCAGTCCGTCGCGACCCGGGCGGTGACCTGTCTCGAACAGGCCGACGGCGAAGGGGACTCGGGGGACGATCCGCCGTGGATCCGCCACTTCGACCAGGCCTATCTCGCGGACGAGCTGGCGCACTGCCACCGCGACCTCGGCCAGGCCGAGCCGGCCCGTCGGCAGGCCGAGGCGGCCGTCGCCGGTCATCCCGAGGGCCGCGTCCGCCGCCGGGCCATCGGTCTGTTGCTGCTGGCCACCGCCCACGTCCAGCAGCGCGAGGTGGAGGAGGCCTGCGCCACGGGCACCCGCGCCCTGGAACTCCTCGGCTCGCTGCGCTCGAACCGGGGCGCGGAGTATCTGGAGGACTTCCAGCAGCGCCTGGCGCCGTACCGGGAGGAGTCCGTGGTCCGGGAGTTCGGGGCGAGGCTGGAGGTGCAGGCGGCGTAGGCCTGGCCGGCGGGTCATGGGGGTGCACCACCGCTGCGCGGCGGTGTCCTCAATCGCCGGACGGGCTTGATTCGGCTGGGCTCAGCCAAACCAGCCCGTCCGGCGTTTGAGGACGCGCCCGCAGGGCGCTCGCCGCCGCAGGCGGCACAGCGGTCGGCAGTCGAAGGCCCGCCGGTCAGGCGAGAGGCGGCAACGACGAGTCCGCAGCCGAAGATCCGCCGGTCAGGCGAGAGGCGGCAACGACGGCCCGCAGCCGAAGGCGCGTCCGTACGGAACCGGACCGGGTGACAGGAGCGTCGTACGGGGCTGGGCGGGCGGTGCATGGCCGACCGCCAGTGCGAACCGGTAGCGTGAGCCGCCGGTTCGAGTCAGTCCCGTACAGCTTGAGGAGTCCCGGTGACGCAGAGCGGACAGGGGGACGAGCCGCAGTTCCCTGCGGCCCCGCCCGCGCAGCCCGTGCACGAGGGCGTCGTGCTGCCCTCACGCAGGAGCCACGGCGCGCCGTGGTCGGCCGACCGGGAGCAGAACGCGGCATCGGACCAGTCCTGGGGCGAGCCCTGGAGTGCCGACGCGCAGCGCACGCCGCTGCCCCCGGAGCGTCCTCAGCACGTACCGCAGGCTGCACCACAGCCCCCGCAGACCGCGCCGACTCAGCCGCCCCAGCAGGCTCAGCAGCCCATGCGAGTCACGCAGATCACCGAGGCCTTTGTGACCGTGCCGCCGCCGCCCCCGCACGCGCCGGGTACCCCGCCGGGCCCGGGTGGCTCCGAGGCCACCCAGTACCTGCCGCCCGTGCCGCCGGGCCCGATGCCCGGGGGTGACTCGGTGTCCGAGGCGACGCAGTATCTGCCGCCCGTGGGCAACAGCCCCATCCCCGGCGCCCCGGTCCCGCCCGCGCCCTTCACGCAGCCGGCCTCCGACTCGGTGTCCGAGGCCACGCAGTACCTCCCGCCGGTGGCCGCCGACGGCCCCGCGCCCGGTGCCGGTGACTCGGTGTCCGAGGCGACGCAGTACCTGCCGTCCATGGGCACCGGCTCCCTGCCCGGCACGTCCACGCCGACGGCGTCCTTCGCGCGCGGGGCGGCCGATCCCTCGGCCGTGACCCCCGAGTACCTGGAGCCGGGCGGCTCGCCCGACTCGCCGTCCGAGGCGACCCAGTACCTGCCGCCGGTGGGCGGCGAGATGCCCGGCGGAATACCGGGCGGAACATCCGGCACCGGCATATCCGGCGCGGGCATATCCGGCACCGGCATGCCCGGTCCCGCGGGCTCCGACCGGGCGGATCAGTCCTACGGGCGGCACGCGGCCGAATCGGCTGCCGAGGCCACGCAGTTGCTGTCCGCGCAGCCGCCCGCCCCGGCGGACGCCGAAGCCACCCGTCATCTGCCGCCCGTTTCCGCGCAGTCACCGGCACCGGCCGCCAGGCCCGCCGAGCCCGCCGTCGGTGGCCCGCCGGTCTTCGCGATGCGGCCGGGCCAGGCGGAGCGGCCGCCGCCGGCCGAGTTCGACGGGCTCTTCCGCGCGGCCGAGCCGACGGCGCAGCTGCCGCCCGTCCAGGCGCCCATCCGCAAGCAGACCCCGCCGCCCGGCCACGGGCCCGTGCCGTCCCACCAGGGCCCGGGCGGCCCCGGCCGGCGGGCGCCCCACGAGGCGCAGCACCAGGCCCCCGAGCCGTATGACCCGTACGAGCCGCCGGCCCGGCGCAAGAAGTCCCCGGCCGTGCTGATCGGCGCGGTCGTGGCGGTCTGCGCGATCGCCGGTCTCGGTGCGGGCGCGCTGCTCAGCGGCGGGGGCGGCGAGGACAACAGCGACAAGCAGAACACCTCCGCGAGCACGGCTCCCAGCGAGCCGGCGAAGGACGACGACAAGAAGACGAGCCCGCCGGCGTCCCCGTCGGCCGACCCGGCGCTGGCGCAGGCGAAGGCGCTGGACGCGCTGCTCAAGGACAGCAACAACAGCCGGGAGTCGGTCATCAAGGCCGTGGACTCCACCAAGAGTTGCAAGAGCCTCGACTCGTCCGCGAGCGATCTGCGGGCCGCCGCCTCCCAGCGCAACGGTCTGGTGACCCGCCTCGGCCGGACGCCGATCGACAAGCTCCCCGACCACGCGGAGCTGTCGGAGCAGTTGAAGAAGGCCTGGCAGTCGTCCGCCTCGGCGGACAGCCACTACGCGAAGTGGGCCAAGCAGGTGGACGGCAAGCACGGTTGCGTCAAGGGCCACGCCCGCCCGACCCGTGAGAGCGCCGCCGGCGACAAGGCGAGCGGCGACGCGACCGCCGCGAAGAAGAAGGCGGCGGCCCTGTGGAACCCGATCGCGAAGAAGTACGGGCTGAGCCAGCACGCGTGGTCCCAGCTGTGACCGGCGCCCGGGTCAGGGGTGCTTGCGGCGGCGCTCCAGCGTCCTGGTGACGTCGGTGAACCCCTCGCGCACGGCCACGAGCCGGCCGTCGCGCACCACCTGATAGGTGACGTTCGCGTTGACGATCCGCGGGTAGTCCGGGACGGCCAGCAGGTCCTGGTAGCGCCAGGAGAGCGGGGGCGTCAGCCCGCCCGTGGCGACGCGGTGCCCCCGGTCGAGCGCGGTCCGGACGGAGTGGGCGCTGATGTCGTCGGCGTCCAGTGCCATGAGCACCGACCGCAGGGCGGTGTAGGCGATCCACGTGGTCTGGACACCGGGGTCGGCGGGGTCGACCCGGTTGTCGCCGAAGGCGTGCCGGTCGATGACCTCGCGCATGGACGCCCAGCGGCGGTCGTCGGCGGCGGGGTACCAGCCGGTGGCGAACGCGCCTTCCAGCGGGCTCTTCGCGCCGCCGGTGCTGTCCACGAGGGACTGCTTGACGCTGCCGAGCACGGAGGCGATCCGCACCTCGGCACCGGTTTCCGGCTGCCGTCGGAAGGAATCGAAGAACGTGTCCGTCCGCTCGCCGAGCGCCGCGGTGACACAGCCCCCGCCGTCGGTTCCCGCGGCTTTCAGGGCCTCCGTGCTCGTCCGCTCGTAGTCGGTGGCGTCGTCCGGCGCGCGGAGGTCGGCGGCCGGTGGTCGGCCGGCGGCGGCGAGTCCCGCGTCGAGCAGTCCGGGCAGCTGGTCGCCGGAGATCGTGTCGGGCCGTACGAGGGCGACGCGCTTGCAGACGCCGGCGAGCTGGCGGCCGTTGCCCGCGAGCAGGGCGGCCTGGCCGCCGTTGACCGGGTAGGAGAGCGGGCTGCTCAGCTCCTCGTCGGTCAGCCCGTAGCCGCCGATGAAGGGCGTGCCGGAGGCCTCCAGCGGGGACATCATCGCGCGGCCGTGCTGGCTGTAGGAGCCGACGACCGCGACGGCCCCCTCCTCGACGGCGCGCCGCGCGCAGCGCGACGCGGCGACGGACTCGTTGCGCTCGTTGCAGGTGATGACCTTGAGGTCGCGGCCGTGGATGCCGCCCCGCGCGTTGACCCAGCGGGCGAACGCCCCGGCCATGGCGGGCATGCCCGCCATGTTGGTGGCCTTGGTCCCCTCCGGGGCCCAGGTCATGACGGTGATGGGGTCCCCGGAGTCCCCCCTGGCCCCGGGGAGCCCATCACAACCGGCGAGCAGTGCCGCGCTCACCACCACACACACCGCGGATGTCGCGGTGGTCCGTAAGGGGCGGATGGTCAGGCGACGCCGTCCGGTCATGGCTCGAACTCTTTCGGCCGCCGGGGAACGGATGTGTGATCGCGGTGCAACGACGGGTGACGTCGGAGTGAATTGCGGGGGCCTGATGTGGACGGTCGAAGGGGAACGTACGATCGAGTGCTGTGCAAGGTTCGGAGAAGTCTTCCCGTCGCGGCCGCCGCTCGACCACCATGGACGGCATGCCGCTCAATGACATGCCGTGGTGGCGCTGGCGCGTGAACGTGCGCTCCGCGCTGCACATGCTCTCGGACCCCGTCTTCCAGCGGGAGTGCTGGCTGACCGGGCTCCCGGGGTACGGGGATGTGACCGACGCCGTCTACCGGCTCGTCGAGGACACCTGGCTGGACAACTGGTCGGCGGAGAAATACATAGGGACGATCTTCCGGGACCCGGCCGAGGCCAATCTCGTCGACGTCGCCGTTCTGCGGGTGCTGCGGATCATGCACCAGGTCGGGGCCGACGCGCCCGTCTCGGCCTACCTGGAGCACCACGCCTGGCCGGAGGCCGTACGGGCGGCCCGCGAGGCGCACGTCCGACTGGCGGCGAACGACGGGGACGAACCGGACGTACCGCCCCGCCCGCTCGACGTGCTGGCGCAGCTCACCCGCATCGCCTGACGCCCGCGGAGCGCGGTTCGGGGGTCTCGCGGAGGCGGGCGGTCCGATGGGCCCGGCGGGTATGCGACGCTATTGGGCTATGAACGCCTCGCAGCCCCCCGCCTCCGAAGGGGCCCCCGAACAGTACGTCCTCACCCTCTCCTGCCCGGACAAGCAGGGCATCGTGCACGCGGTGTCCAGCTACCTCTTCATGACCGGTTGCAACATCGAGGACAGTCAGCAGTTCGGCGACCACGACACCGGGCTCTTCTTCATGCGGGTCCACTTCACCGCGGACCCGCCGGTGACGGTGGACAAGCTGCGGGCCAGCTTCGCGGCCATCGGCGACACCTTCCACATGGACTGGCAGATCCACCGCTCCGACGAGAAGATGCGCGTCGTGCTGATGGTGTCCAAGTTCGGGCACTGCCTCAACGACCTGCTCTTCCGCTCCCGGATCGGCGCCCTTCCGGTCGAGATCGCGGCGGTCGTCTCCAACCACACCGACTTCGCCGAGCTGGTCGGCTCCTACGGCATTCCCTTCCGCCACATTCCGGTGACGAAGGAGAACAAGCCGGAGGCGGAGGCCGAGCTGCTGGAGCTGGTCCGCGCCGAGGGCGTCGAGCTGGTCGTGCTGGCCCGCTACATGCAGGTGCTCTCCGACGACCTGTGCAAGGCGCTGTCGGGCCGGATCATCAACATCCACCATTCCTTCCTGCCGAGCTTCAAGGGCGCCAAGCCGTACCACCAGGCGCACGCGCGCGGCGTGAAGCTGATCGGCGCCACGGCGCACTACGTGACCGCCGACCTCGACGAGGGCCCGATCATCGAGCAGGAGGTCGAGCGCGTCGGCCACGGCGTCACGCCCGACCAACTCGTCGCGATCGGCCGCGATGTGGAGTGCCAGGCGCTGGCGCGCGCGGTGAAGTGGCACAGCGAGCACCGGGTGCTGCTGAACGGGCGGCGGACGGTCGTCTTCGCGTAGCGCGTCCCGCGAGGTCAGGCTGTTTGCGGTTGGCGGGGGCCCTGCAGCTCCCGCAGCCGCGTTTCCAGCGTGGCGACCAACTGCCGCTGGGAGAGCAGCAGCTCTTTCAGCGTGGCCTCCAGCTCGATGCTCCGGCGTAACTGGGACCGGGCACCGTCGATGGCCTGGCGCATTCTGTCCGACCGGTCGGCCTCCGGCAGTGGCGGGGGTGGCGCGGGGCGGGCCCGCAGGGCGGCCAGGTGTAACGCGTACAGGCGCTGCAGCGCCTCCGGTGCCGGCTCCTGGCCTCGAAGCGTCGACGCCTCCCGCACCAGCACCCGGAGGAAATCCCGCGGCGGAACGCGGCTGCCCGAGAGATACCTGGAGACCGTGCTCGGGTCCATGGAATAACGCGTGGCGAACACGCGCAGCGAGACGCCGAGCCCGTCGAAGAGCTCCCGCAGCGCCTGGGCCAGCAGGCGCCGTTCATGCGGCACGTCGCCGATGGGGTCCAGGGCGCGATCCTGGCGTGGGGGGAGCTCGACGACCGTCACGGTCTTCTCGGCGAGAGCCGGCCAGGTGGCGGTCGCGGGCTCGGGTGCGGTCCGTGGGGGCCGCTGTCGGTGCCCGCTCGAGTGCAGGCGCGCCCAGTGCTGTTGCCACTGCCCGGTAAGGGGCCCGATGTCCTCCGCGCGGATGCGGCGCTGGCGTGTCGCGAACGCCATGCACGCGCGTACGAGCGCACCGGTCATGCCGAGGCCGGGCAGGGAGACGCGGTTGCGGCTCAGAGCGTCGCCGATGGTGCTGCGTGGCAGCCGGAAGCCCATGTCGCTCGCGATGCCTTCGAGCCGGGTCAGGGACGGATTGCCCGCCCAGAGCTTGAGTTCCCGCAGGCAGGCGATGAACTCCTGAGGAGTCTCGGCCGAGCCCGGGACGGGCGGCCGCGTCGACCACGGGCGCACCTCGGCGGTGGCCGGGGCGTCGAGTGTCGTCGGCGTGGCCTGGTGGTGGGCGATGAGCCACTGCTCGGTCCAGTGTTCGGGGTCGCCGCCGCAGGCCGTGGCATACGCGAGGGTCAGGTCAAGGTTCGGCAGTTTCCAGCCCGCCGCTGCCTGGGAAAGGGTGGAGACCGAGTACTGCGTCCGCCGCGCGAGCCTCGTGTAGGTCGGGGAATTGGCGGCCTTCCGCAGTTTTCGCAGTTGGAGCGCGAACGTCGCGTACGGGGCCGTGGGGTCGATGGGCTTTTCCGGGCGTGCCACTCCCGCCTCCCTGCGGGTGGTCCAGGGGGTGCCGCGTTGTCGCGGCACCCCCTGGATTGCCGACAGGGGTCAGGACGTGCGCTGGAGCTCGCGTGCCGCCGTACCGGCGGCGAGAATGGTCGCGAGCGCGGCGGTCTCGTCGTAGCCGAGTGCGACGAGCACGACGACGACCACCAGCACCGGAATCACCGGCGGCACCGTGAGGGCCCTGCCTCCCGGAAGACTGACGCACAGAGTGTGCGTATCAATGGACACAGCTACCACTTCCCTTGGTCCGGACGGTCATTGACGAGGCGTCACGGGTTGCCGCCCGCGACACAGCTTCACTGTCTCAGCTCGCGCGGCGCGAAGGCACCCGCTCCGGGGACCTTGTTGTTTCCAGGATTCCGGGGCTTCGTTTCTTTCGTGAAAGGAACGGGCGGCGCGGATTGTTTGCCGGGCGTCCGGGCAACGAGTGAACAATGGCGGCCGTATCGGTTTCGGGCCTGGCCGGTACCCGGGGGTTGTTCAGTGGGCGTCCGGATCCATCCGGCAAGCGTTGCAACCCTTCCAGCAACGCCCGGCCGCATGGGAGAAACTCATCAAGACTGCGATGCAGGTACCTGTTCCGTCCGGACGGTCTGCCGCAGCTTTCGGGAGTCACCTGTTGCCGCGGGCCTCCCGTCCCGTGGGGCCCCGCATCCGGGATGCGGGGCCCCACAGCACGTCATACGGAATCCGTCACAACCGCGAGAGCGACGCCGTGGCGCACAGCACGTCGCGGATCGCCTCGCGATCCCCGAGCTGCCCCGCCGCCGCTTCCTCCGGCGGCACGTGCCCCGCCGCGAGGCGGCAGAACTCCAGGGCGTCCAGTGCGACGTGGGCGACCTCCTCGTCCGGTGAGGGGAGGGCCGCGGGGGAGTCGAGGGGGATGTGCCAGTGGCCGCCGCCATCGCCCTCGATCTCCAGGTGGAGGGTGCGGCCCGGGTTGCCCGCCGCGACCAGGGTGCGGGGCGGGCCCGAGAGGCCCGTGCGGCGGCGGTGCGCGATCGTGGCGGGCAGGTGCCGGGCCGCGAGGTCGATCATGCGGTGGAGGTGGCCGGCCGCGGGTGGGGCGTAGGGGTAGTGGACGGCTTCCGCGATGTCCCCGGCGTGCACCCAGCACTCGAAGGCGCGGTCGAGGAAGGAGTCCCGCAGCGGCAGGGTGAACGGGCCGTAGGGGACGTCGAGTTCGGCGGCGTCGCCGCCCGCGAAGGACACGGTCCTGATGAGCGAGTGGCCCTGGGTGCGCCAGGCGGCCCGCGTTTCTCCGGGTGCCTGCTCGGCGGCGGCCGACGCCCAGAACGCCTCCGTGCGTTCCGCTGGTGTCCCGGATCCCTCGCAGCCGCGTCGGGTGGGGAGTCCGAGCGCGTCCGCGACGATGCCGTCCACGGCCATCAGATGGCCGATCACCTCGGCCACGGTGGCCTCCCGCCCGGCCGGGCGCCGGCCGTCGAACCAGCCCAGCCGCACCGGGGCCCGCCATTCCGCCTCGCCGATGTCGCGGAGCAGGGCGTCGAGGCGGGCGGTCTCCGCGTCATAGGGGGCGGCCCATTCGGGCACCGGGATACGGGCGGGGCGGCGGGTCAGGCAGGTGGCGAGGATGCGGGAGCGCAGGGTGGGGTCGAGGTCGAGATTGTCCTCGGGGTGCAGCAGGGCGACCGCGTCACGCAGCCGGACGGCCTCCTCCGCGCAGCTCGCGCAGTCCGTCAGATGCGCTTCGACCGCCGCCGTCTCCTCGGCGGAACAGGCGGCCAACGCCCAGGCGCCGAGCAGGGACTTGAGCAACCCGTGGGACATCGGCGGCGCCGGTGGCGTGGCAGGCTCCGGAGCGGCCTTCGGCGGTGCCGGGGGAGAGGCCGGCGCCGGGTCCGGTGCGTACGGCCAGCGCGGCGCGTCCTCGGCGGGTGAGCGGGGCGGGGGTATGCGTGGCGGGCTGCCCGGAGTGCCGTTCCCGCCGTCCGGTAGTTGGCGGCCGGGGCCCGCGGGGTCGTTCGTGCCGCTCACCGGCCGACCCTCCCGCCCCTGCCGTCGGGCGGCGTCATCGCGCGGGGCCCGGGGTGGGCCGTGGAGAGCAGTTGCAGGCCCAGGCGGAGCCGACGACGGGCCTCGTCCTCGGTGACGCCGAGGTCGGCGGCGGCCCTGCGGTAGTCGAGGCGGCGGAAGTAGGCGAGGTCGAGGGCGGCGCGCAGCGGGGCGGGCATGGAAGTGACGATGTAATCGGCGCGGGCGGCGGCGGACGCGGCGCGGACCTTCTCCTCGATCTCCTCGGGCGCGCTCTCCCGGTCGCTCTCCGACTGGCGCAGCCTGCTGACGGCCTGCCGGTGGGTGACCGTCGCGATCCAGGAGCGCAAGGGGCCCTGCTTGGGGTCGTAGGCGTCGGGGTGCTCCCAGACGTAGCCGAACACTTCGCGGGTGACGCGGTCGGCGCCCGCCTCGTCGCCGAGGACGCGGTGGGCGAGGCCGTGCACGAGGGAGGCGAACCGGTCGTACAGCTCACCGAGCGCGGCGGCCTCGCCGCTCGCGAGGCGCTGCTGCATTTTCCGGTCCCATCGGGGTGGTGCGTCGTTCGTCATGCGGCCCCCTCCGAGCGCATCGCCACGCAGGTGGCCCCCGGCGGCGCCTCACTCACGTGTCCGTACGCGCGTACGTCGTACTGCTGCCCAAAACTGCTTGTGCCCACCGTCACATACTCGTCGAATGTAATGGCCGGGCCTGGTGGCGCAGCCGCCTTTGCGGCAAATCGCTGTCCGGGAACGGCCATGGATGATATGGGTACGTTCACTTTGTGCCTGTTTTGCCGATCGGTACAGATCGTACGTGCGCGAATGTGCCGATGTGTTATGCGGGTGTGACCGGATCCGTGGGGGAGAGGGCTTCGGACCGGGCATAGGCTCCTTGGCGGTCGGCGTATGCCAGGTGGTGTTTCACGCAGGAGCGGCCGGGCAGAGGCCACCGAGGAAAGACGTCCGTGGGAGCGCGGGACCGAGTGAAGGGCTGCGGGCACGTGACACTGAAGGTGACGGAGGGCGAGCAGGGCGACTGGGCCGTGCTCCAGGTCTCCGGAGAGATGGATCTCGTGACCTCGCCGGCGGTCCGGCAGCATGTGCACGACGCGGTCGCCGAGGGGCGGCGCTCCCTGGTGCTCGACCTCGGTGAGGTCCGCTTCTGCGACTCCAGCGGTGTGGGCGTGCTGATCGCCGCCCGGCGGCTGATGCGGTCCTGCCAGGGACGGCTGCGGCTGATCCTGCCCGCGCAGGGCGCGGTCGACGGCTCACACGTCAACCGCGTGCTGGGCGCGCTCGGGGTGCGCCGCCTCTTCGAGGTCTTCCCCGACCTGGACAGCGCGACCGACGAACGGGCCGACCCGCTGTCGGCTTAGCGCGTTCACCCCGGCCCCTCACCCCGGCCCGCGTTCAGCCCGCCGCGCGTTCACTCCGGCCCGCGTTCACCCCACCCCGCTTTCACCCCGTAGCCGGGAACTCCGCCGTGGGGAACTCCGCCCGTACGAGGAAGCCGCCCTCGCCCGTCCCGTGCGCGGTCAGCGTCCCGCCCAGGCTCTGCGCCCGCTCCCGCAGCCCGACCAGACCGTGGCCCCCGCCGGGCAGTTCCGGTGCCGGTACGGCCGCGTCCGCCGGGCCGTTGCGGATCTCGACCCGCAGGCCCCGCCCCGCCTCCTCGGTGACCCGGACCCCCACCCATGCCCCGGGCGCGTGTTTGCGCACGTTCGTCAGCGCCTCCTGCACCGTGCGGAAGGCGGCGCGCTCCACGGCCTCCGAGCGCTCGGCCTCGCGGTCGGAGGTGTCCTCGTAGTCGACGTTCAGCGCGCTCAGTTCGATCAGCCGGGGCAGGTCCGCCAGGCGTGGCTGGGGGGTCAGCTCCTCGGTGTCGGCGCCCGCGGCGCGCAGGATGCCGACCATGTGGCGCAGCTCGTCGAGGGTGCGCACGGACAGTTCGCGGATCGTGCGGGCCCCGGCGCGGGCCTCGTTGTCGGCCGTGCTGATCTGCACGGCCCCGGCCTGCAGGCTGATGAGGCTGACCTGGTGGGCGACGACGTCGTGCATCTCGCGGGCGAGCCGGGCGCGCTCGGTGGCGAGGACCTGGTCGGACAGCAGCCGGTCCTCGCGGGCGCGGCTGCGGGTCAGCTCGTCGAGGCGGGCGGCGAGTTCGCGGCGGGTGCGGGTGAGCAGGCCGACGGCGATGGGGGTGGCCGCGGTGACGAGCGCGTCGACGAGGAAGAGGGCCGTCTCGCGGCGGTCGTCGAAGGAGAGCTCGGAGATCGGGTAGGGCAGGAAGTGCGCGGTGGCCAGCAGCGCCCCGCACGCGACGAGCAGCCGCCGGTCGGGCCGGCGGACGGCGATCGTGTAGAGCGCGACCATGGGCGCGAACCAGATGTAGCCGATGTAGATGCCGGGCAGGGTGGCCGCGAAGACGGTGAGCGGGAACCGCCGGCGCCACAGCAGCGCGACCGCGGCGAGCAGCGACACCCCGAGCTCCAGCCCCAGCCCGGTGCCGTTGACGAGCAGCGCGTCCATGACCGCGAAGAGCACGGGCACCACGACGGGCAGGGCGGCGGGCAGCCGGCCGACCCGGGCAGCCGCGAAGCGGCGCGCGGGCCGGGGTGGCACGCTCATCGGGCGCCGCCGTCCGACGGGGTGGCGTCGGCGGGGCGGCGGGTGGCGACGAGGCCCGCGCGGTCGGCGACGACGGCGGCCTGGACGCGGTTGACGCCGCCGAGTTTGCCGAGGACCGCCCGGACGTGGTCCTTGACCGTGCTGGGGGCCAGCCCCATGCGCTCGGCGATCTGCGGGTTGGCGAGACCCGCGCCGAGGTGGGCCAGCACCTCGCGCTCGCGCGGGGTCAGCGCCTGGACCGCGGAGGCGGCGGTCGTCTCGGCCTCGGCGGCGAGATAGCCGCCGATGACCGCGCGGGTGACGCCCGGGTCCAGCACGCTGGCACCGGCTGCGAGGGTCCGCACGGCCCGCACGAGCTGCTCGGGGTCGGTGTCCTTGAGCAGGAACCCGGAGGCACCGGCGCGCAGCGCCGCGGCGAGGTACTCGTCGGCGTCGAAGGTGGTGAGCATGGCGACGGCCGGCGGGTGCGGGAGGCGGCGGAGCGCGCGGAGGACGGTCAGCCCGTCGACGTCCGGCATCCGGATGTCGAGCAGCACCACGTCGGGTGCGCAGCCGCGCACGGTGTCCACGGCCGTGCCGCCGCCGCAGTCCGCGACCACCTCGATGTCCTGGGCCGTGCCCAGGATCATCCGGAGCCCGGACCGGACGAGCTGCTCGTCGTCCACCACCGCAACACGGATCACGGGCCGCTCCCTCTTCCCTGTTCAGAGCCGGGTGCCATCGGTCGGCCCCGGCGCCCTCCAGCCTGCCGTACGGCTCGGACAAAAGCGGAGCCAGGCGCTCCACCCGGCGGGAGGGGACACCCCCGCCGATCGGCGGGGGTCGGCCGGGACCCACGGGGGATTCCGTTCCGGTTACCCCGACCGGCAGAGTGTGTCCATGCTGCACCATGCCGGGGCCCACCCCCGGACGCCCGATCGCGCGTGGCGCGCCCGCGCCCTCGTCGCGACCGGCGTCTGCGTCGCCCTGGCGACCGCGTGCGGCTGTACCCGGTCCCAGGCCGCCGCGTCCCCCACAAGCGGCGGCCTGTCCGTGTCCTACGAGGCTCCCCGGCGCGGCGGCGCCGACGAGCGGTCCTTCCTGAAGGACCGACGGCTGCCGGAGCGGGTCGCCGAGCACCTGAACGACAGCCTGCGACTGCCGAAGACGATCGACGTCGTCGGCCGGACCTGCGACGAGAAGGACGACGTCCCCACCTACGACCAGCAGACCCGGCGCATCGAGCTCTGCTACGACTTCATCGGCGAGGTCCGGTCGATGTTCGAGGACGCCCACAGCCCGGACCCGGACGGGCGTACCGCGGGCGTGATCACCGAGACGCTCTACCACGAGGCCGCGCACGCCCTGAAGGACACGCTGCACCTCGCGACCACCGGTCGCGAGGAGGACGTCGCCGACCAGTTCGCCGCGTACAGCCTGATCCCGCAGGGCGCCGAGGGCCGGGCCGCGGTGCTGGCCGCCGCCGACAACTACGCCCAGTACGCGCGCGAGACCGACCCCGATGAGATCGACTTCTCCGCCGAGCACCCGCCGGAGGCCACCCGCTCGGCCAACTACCGCTGCTACCTCTACGGCGCCGCGCCGAAGAAGAGCGGCGAACTCGTCGACGGCACGCAGCTCACCAAGGAGCGCGCCGAGCTGTGCGCCGACGAGTACCAGGACCTGCGGCGCGGCTGGGGCAGCCTCCTCGCGCCGTACACGACCGACCGCTGACCGGCCTCTGGAGGGGAGGGCCGGTCAGCGGCGCGCTTGCCGCGTTTCGCCTGACGGCGGGCGCCCTGCGGGCGCGTCCTCAAACGCCGGACGGGCTGGTATCGGCTGAGGTCAGCCAAAACCAGCCCGTCCGGCGATTGAGGACACCGCCGCGCAGCGGTGGTGCACCCCCACGGTCCGCCGGACACGGCTACGGCCGCCACAGCGGAGGCGCGGCGGGCGCGGGGCCCAGCGTCGTCGTCCCGGGCGCCGCGCGGTGTCCGAGACCCGTGCGGTACGCGTCGAGCGCGGCGTCCGTACGGCCGGTGCGCCGCAGCAGGTCACCCAGCAGCCGGCACAGATCGGCGAGATCGCCCGCGGCGCCCGTGCGCTCCAGCAGGGACAGCGCCGCGCAGTAGTGCTCCTCGGCGGCCTCGGTGTCGGAGCGCTCCTCGGCGATCAGCCCCAGCAGCCGGTGCGCGCCGCCCGCGTGGACCGCGCCGCGCTCGGCGCCCAGCGCCGAGGGCGCGAGCAGCGGGCGCAGCAGTTCTTCCGCCTCGGCCGCCTTGCCGCGCCGCCGCAGCACGTCCGCCAGCTCCACCTCGACCTGCACGGTGAACAGCGGGGCCTTCTTGGAGGCCAGCATGTCGCGGGCGATGCGCAGCTCGCTCTCGGCCTTCCGCAGATCGCCGTCCTGCGCGTGGACGTAACCGCGCATCCAGTGGCAGTGCGCCAGCTCGGTGCGGATGTGGAGCTGTTGGTACAGCTCCTGGGCCTTGGCGAGTGATGCGTCGGCCTCGGCGATCCGGCCCTCGGCGATGAGGGTGCGGGCCACCCCGCGGTGCATGCTCGCGATGAGCGCCGGGTTGTCCACCTTCGGAGCGAGCGCCAGCGCCAGCTCGGCGGCGTGCGCCGCCCGCGCGTGCGCCCCCATGTCCATATAGGGGGCGATGACGGCGGTGTAGAGGAGCAGCAGCGCGTCGGGGTCGTGCAGCCCGGCGGCGTTCAGCTCGTCGACGGTCGACTCCAGCAGATAGCACGCGTAGCGCAGCTCGCCCGCGAGCAGATGGGCGGTGGCGCGGCCGCGGACGGCGGGGACGCGGCGCGGCAGGGGCTCGTCGGCCAGCAGCCGCTCGACCTCGGCGAAGTGGTCGCGGGCGGCGACGAGGTCGCCGGTCTCCAGGGCGCAGTCGCCGAGCCCGAGCACGGCGGTGGCCTCCTCGGCCACCAGGGTGTGCTCGGCGGCCTCCTCGCGCAGGGCGCGGTAGCGCACGGCCGCGTCCTCGGCCTCGCCGGTGGACAGCACCCGCCGGGCGTCGGTCAGCCGCAGCCGCAGCTCGACGGCCAGGTGCGGGGGGCGGCCGGTGGCCAGCTCCTCCAGGGTGATGCCGAGGCGCCCGGCGAGATGCCGCAGGGCGGTCTCGGAGGGGCGTACCTTCCCGGCCTCCAGGGTCGAGACGTACGCGGCGGTGTAGGCGGGCTCGGCCAACTGCTTCTGGGTGAGACCGCGTTCCGTGCGCATCCGGAGCACGCGTCGGCCGATGTCGGCGGGTTCGTCGGCCCGTATGCCGTGGGTGCTGTTCTCGGCCACTTGTGCCCCTCGGTAAGTTACGCCGTGACTTAAGTCGTGAGTTAAATCTGTTTGAGTTGACGTGAGGACGGATGATGCCGGAAGCCCTGGGGAAGGCGGCTGCTGCCGCGCGGACGGTCGGACCGGCGGATCCGATAGATACCACGGGTTCGGGGGTCGTCCGGCAGCCCGGTCTCGTCATGACGGACCACTTCTTCGACGTTCCCCTCGACCACCGCGCGCCCGACGGCGAACACATACGCGTCTATGCCCGCGAGGTCGTCGCCACGCGCCGTCGGCACGACGAACTTCCCTGGCTGGTCTACCTCCAGGGCGGCCCCGGCTGCCGCGCCGGGCGGCCCGTGGGCCGGGAGAACTGGCTCGACCGGGCGCTGGAGGACTACCGCGTCCTCCTCCTCGACCAGCGCGGCACCGGCCGCTCCACGCCCGCCACCCGGCAGACCCTCCCGCTCCGCGGCACCCCGGCCGAACAGGCCGACTACCTGGCCCACTTCCGCGCCGACTCCATAGTCCGCGACTGCGAGCTGATCCGCGCCCGGCTGACCGGCGGCCGGCCGTGGACCGTGCTCGGGCAGAGCTTCGGCGGCTTCTGCGCGGTCACCTACCTCTCGTACGCGCCCGAGGGGCTCGCCGAGGTGCTGATCACCGGCGGTCTGCCGTCCCTGGACGCCGACGCGGACACCGTCTACCGCGCGGCCTACCCGCGCATGGAGCGCAAGTCGCTGGCGCACTACGCCCGTTACCCCGGCGACGAGGCCGCCGCGCGCCGCATCGCGCGCCACCTCGCCGACCACGAGGAGGTGCTGCCGGACGGCACCCTCCTGACGGTCCCGGCATTCCAGCAACTCGGCATCCTCCTCGGCACCGGCGACGGCTCCCACCGACTGCACTACCTCCTCGAGGACGCCTTCGTGGACACCGTCGCGGGCCCGCGGCTGTCCGACGCCTTCGCCGAACAGGTCGCGGCGGTCCTCTCCCACGCCGACTGCCCTCTTTACGCCATCCTCCATGAGGCCATCTATGCCCAGGACGAGCGCGCGACGCACTGGTCAGCCGATCGGGTGAGGGGCGCATACCCGCAGTTCGAACGGGGGATCGAGCCCGGAGCGCGCTTCCTCTTCACCGGAGAGAGCGTCCACCCCTGGATGCTGCGCACCCACCCTGCCCTGCGCCCCTTGCGTCACACCGCCGAACTCCTCGCCGAGCGCCGGGGCTGGACCCCCCTCTACGACCCCGAGCGCCTCGCCCGCAACACCGTTCCCGTGGCGGCCGCGATCTATCACGACGACCTCTACGTCGACACCGCGCACTCGCTGCGCACCGCGCGTGCGATCGCGGGGTTGCGGACGTGGGTCACGGACGAATACGAGCACGACGGCCTGCGTGCGGGTGGACGCGTGGTGCTGGACCGGCTGCTCCGTCTCGTGCGGGACGAGGCGTAGCGCGGATGAGGCCGTGTGGCGGCCCGCGCGAAGGCGGCCTCGCGCGTCTCACGGTGCGTCACCTGCTGCGTCACGCTGGTAACTTCGACCTCAAACATTGCTTTGCGTCACCTGAGCCCCTACGTTAAGCCGCACCTCAATGCGACTTAACCCGCCACTTAATGGCGGGCTCAGGGAGGACCCCCCATGCGCAGACGAATATCCCTCGCGGCCGGTGCGGCCCTCACGGCCGCGCTGGCCGCCACGGCGACGACGGTGACCGCGATGGCCACGACGACGTCCACCAAGACGTCCACGAAGGCGTCGAAGGCGGCGGCACCCGAGCCGAAGGGTGAACGTACCCAGCACGTCGAGTACTTCACGGGCCCCGGCGGTCACCCCCGCCACACCAAGATCCCCGCCTCCACCACCCCGCCGCAGTCGCTCCGCCCCTCGGCCGCGGGCGACGGTGCCGTCACCAAGGTCATCGGCAACGGCACGGTGCGCTCCAAGGTCGACGTCGTCTTCATCGGCGACGGCTACACCGCCGCCCAGCAGGGCGACTTCCACGACGACGTGCGCTCCAAGTGGGCGCAGATGTCGGCCGTCGAGCCCTATGCCTCGTACAGGAAGCTCTTCAATGTCTGGGCCGTCGACGCCGTCTCCCAGCAGTCCGGCGTCTCCGGCGACCCGGGTGAGGGCGTCGTCAAGGACACCGCGCTGAAGTCCCGCTTCTTCTGCGACGGCATCGAGCGGCTGCTGTGCGTCGACACCGGCCGTGTCGAGTCGTACGCCGCGAAGGCGCCCGCCGCGGACCTGGTCGTGGTGCTGTCCAACTCCACCAAGTACGGCGGCGCGGGCTACAACGACATCGTCTCCAAGGTCGGTTACGACGGCATCGCCACCGCCTCGTCCGACAACGACGACTCCGACCAGGTCGCCGTGCACGAGACGGGCCACTCCTTCGGCAAGCTCGCCGACGAGTACCAGTACGAGGAGTACGGCACGTACACCGGCGCCGAGCCGGGCAGCGCCAACACCAGCAAGCTGACCGCCGCGCAGCTCTCCGCGCAGAAGAAGAAGTGGTACCGCTGGATCGGCAAGACCTCGCCGGACGGCGGCAAGGTCGGCGCGTTCGAGGGCGCCGGCTACTACCCCAAGGGCCTCTACCGCCCCACCGACGACTCGATCATGCGGTCGCTCGGGCGTGAGTTCAACCTCCCGGGCCGTGAGGCGATGATCGCGGGCTTCTACCGCCACGCGAGCGTGCTGACCAGCACGACGAGCACGTCCGGCAAGGTCGGCAGCCGCGACAAGGTCACGGTCCGTTTGCCCGCCGCCACCACGACCGTGCGCTGGTACGTGGACGGACACGAGGTCCAAGCGGGCCGGGGGCGCACGAGCGTGACGCCGCGCTCCCTGGGCGTGAAGCCGGACGGCAGGACGCACACCCTGACGGCCAAAGCCGTCGACCGCACGGACGCGGTGGTGGACCCGGAACTGCGGAAGCGGCTGTCGGGCTCGCTGACGTGGAAGGTGACGGGTTAGGGCCGATCCGGGTCCTCAAGCGCCGGACGGGCTGATTTCAGCCCGTCCGGCGCTTGAGGACACCGCCGCGCAGCGGTGGTGCACACCCAGAGTCCGGTGGGCAGACGCTAACCCGCGTCCAGGACGGCGCAGCCGCCATACGCGAGGGCGAGCCGATCGAAGCCGCAGGCAAGCGCGGAGGCGATCACCTCATGCGTCCGCTCCGCCGGCTCGCCCGCGGCGAGCGAAGCGTGCAGGGCCTCGAAGGCCTGCTCACGGACGGCGTTCGCGAAGGAGGCGAACAGCTCCAGCTCGGCCCGGACGTCCGGGCTTTCCGCCTTCCGCCCGGCGCGTTCGACGAGAAGCTCCAGCAGGCGCCGCCGCCGCGCGCGGGAGACGGGCAGATAGCTGCGGCGGAGGGCCGGGCTGCCCAGGAGGATGCGGGCGAAGACCCGGGCCTGACCGAGTGAGTCGTTTTCCTCGGTCAGCACCATTCCGTAGCAGTCGACGTAGAACCGGTGCAGCCGCTCGAGGAGTTCGGCGCTGTCGGTGGCGGGTAGCACAGCCTCCGGCAGTGCCGCGTCGAACTCGCTGCCGCGCCCGAAGAAGATGTCTTCCTTCGAGGCGAAGTGCGTGAAGACGGTGGCGGGTGCCACCTCCGCCGCCGCCGCGATCCGGGTGAGGGTGACGGCCTCGAACCCCTCCTCGGCGAACAGCCGGAAGGCGGCCTCGGAGATAGCGCGCCGGGTGCGCTCCCGCTTGCGGCCGCGCAGCCCGGCCGGGGGTGCGGCGCAGGGCGTGGCGTCGGTGGCGGTGCGGGGGTGGGCCGTCGTCATACGTTCAGGATAACCGCCCCCTCGCCAGAATTAGAGGTGCTACATTTTTAGAGCACCTCCACTTTCGGGTGCCGCCATCCGTTGTGAGGACGCCCCGCCATGCGCACAGCCGCCGCCCAGTCGCCACCGACGAACCCGATACCCGGGCCTGCCGCCGACGCCTCGTCCCCGTCGTCCCGCACACCCCGGTCCGCCGCCGCGATCCTCGTCATCGCCTGCGCGGCCCAGTTCATGGTCGTCCTCGACGTGTCGATCGTGAACGTGGCCCTCCCGGCCATGCGCGCCGAACTCCACCTCAGCGCCGCCGGCCAGCAGTGGATCGTCAACGCCTACGCCCTCGCCTTCGCCGGGCTGTTGCTGCTCGGCGGCCGGGCCGCCGACCTCGTGGGCACCAAGCGGGCCTTCCTGACCGGCCTCGCCGCCTTCACCCTGGCCTCACTCGCGGGCGGTCTCGCCGAGGGCGGCGCCCTGCTGATCGCCGCCCGCGCGGTCCAGGGCCTGGGCGGCGCGATCCTGGCCCCCGCCACCCTCACGCTGATCATGACGACGTTCACCGAACCCACCGCCCGTACCCGGGCGATGGGCGCCTGGAGCGCCGTCATGGCGGCCGGTGGCGCGGCGGGCGCCGTCGTCGGCGGGGTGCTGACCGAGTACGCGGGCTGGCGCTGGGTGCTGTTCGTCAACGTGCCCATCGGCGCCGCCCTGCTGGCCGCCGCCCTCGTGTACGTACCGCGGGTGACGGCCCGGGAGGGCGGGCTGCGCCGCCTCGACCTGCCCGGCGCCGTGACCGTGACCGGGGGCCTGACCGCCCTCGTCTACGGGATCATCTCCTCCGAGACCCACGGCTGGGGCGAGGCCGCGGTCTGGGCCCCGCTCGCCGCCGCGGCCGTACTGCTCGCCGCCTTCCTCGTCATCGAGTCCAAGGTGGCCCACCCGCTCGTCCCGCTCGGCATCCTGCGCCGCCGCACCCTGGCCGTCGCCAACCTGGTGGTGCTGGGCATGGGCGCGGCCACCTTCTCGATGTGGTTCTTGCTGTCCCTCTACTTCCAGCAGATCCTCGGCCACAGCGCCGTGAAGGCCGGCCTGTGCTTCCTGCCGGGCTCGATCGCGATCATCGTGGGCGCGCAGCTCGCCACCCGGGTCATCGCCCGTACCGGACCACGGCCGCTGCTGGTCACCGGCATGGCGCTGAGCACCGTCGGCTTCGTCTGGCTGTCCCGGCTGAGCGCGGACGGGAGCTTCGCGAGCGACGTGGTCGTGCCGTTCACCCTGGCGACCTTCGGCGCGGGCCTGGCGATGATGCCCGCCACCGTCGCCGCCACGAGCGGCACCGACCGGGCCCAGGCCGGCCTCGCCTCCGGCCTCGTCAACACCTCCCGCCAGGTGGGCGGCGCGATCGGTCTGGCCCTGCTGGCCACCGTCGCCTCCCACACCACGGCCGGGCGGCTGGCCGCCCACGAGGACCTGCGGGTGGCGCTGACCGACGGCTACGGCAGGGCGCTGCTGATCGCCGCCGCGTTCACCGCGTGCGCGGCGCTCGGGGCGCTGGCCCTGCCGGGCAAGAAGCGCTCTCCCCGGGTACCGGACGTCCCGTCGGCGTGACACTCACGCGCACAGTTCGCGTTCCAACGGGGTGCGGAAGCGGGGCGTGACCCGCACTCCGCCCAGCCAGGCGCCCAGCCGGGCGGCCTCCGCGTCGATCGCGGAGGCCGTCTCGCGGCCCACGTCCGCCAGCGGACGCCAGACGACCTCCCCGTCCGCCCGCTGCGCCCAGCCGCCCACGACGCGCCCGTCGCTCCAGACGGTCGGGCCGACGTTGCCCGCCCGGTCGAACAGGGCGGGCACATGATCGGGTGCGAGATACCAGTCGCGGCCGCGCCACCCCATGGAGGTCGGGTCGAGCCCGGGGAGGAGCGCGACCCAGGGCTCGGCGGCGGGTCCCTCGTCGAGATCGTCCGGCAGGACGACCCCGGGCCCGTGGGCCAACTCGACGCCCGTCACCCCCACGTCGGCCAGCGCCCTGCGCGTATCGCCGAGCGTCCAGCCGGTCCACCACTTCAGATCCGCTTCCGTGGCCGGCCCGTACGCGGCGAGCCAGCGCCGCGCCACCTCGGCCTTGGCCTCCCGGACATCGATCTCCGGTAGCTGCGGCACGCGCGCGTACGGGTAGAGGCTGCTGGTCCACGAGCCGCGCGGCCGGGCGCGCCGCACATGCCCGTCCGAGGCCAGCAGCCGCAGCAACCGGCTGCCGACGCTCTGCCGCGCCTCGTAGGGCTTGCCTGGTGCCACCACGATCGTCTCCTTGAGCGCGGGCACGTCCGTGGCCAGCTCGGCCGTCGTGGCCTCACCCCGCGCGGTGAGCGCTGCCAGCACCTCGGCCTCGGTCCGCGCGAGCCGCTCCTCGTCCCAGCCCCCGTCGGTGCCGTCCCGCAGGAACTTCACGAACGCGGCGCGCTCCTTCACCGCGATCGCCCGCGCCGTGGAGGAGCTGACATACGGGGCGAACTCCCGGCTCACGGCGAACAGGGTCCGCCGCATGGACAGCAGCTTGATCAGCGTCACGTCCTCGTACAGCCCCCGCTCCACCTCCGCCGTCGACGGCTCGGCGAGCCGCGCGCACGCCGACAGATACACGGTCGCGGCGTCGGTGGCGTGGAGGGCGACGAGCGCGTCCGCCACGTCCTCGACGGTCGTCGCCCGATGGCCGGGTGCGAGCAGATGCCGCCGCCCGAGGCGGGCGCGGCGCTGCTCGTCGCTGATGCGGTGGCTCTTCATGGGGGAGAGGGTAGGGGTGGAGTAGGTCGGATTCTGTCCTCGATGAGGCGATATTCGGGTGCGCCGCGATGGCTTTGCTGAGAGGTTGCGCGGCATGGACATCCCTGATGGCGAGCCCCTGATCCGCCGCGCCACCTCCGCCGACGTGATCGGCACGGCCGAGACGTGGCTCCGCTCGTACGACGCGGCCCTGCCGACCGTGCGCCGCGCGCACACGGACGACGAGGTCCGCGACTACTTCCGCTATGTGGTGATCCCCGAGCGGGAGACGTGGGTCGCGGAGGCGGGCGGGGAGATCGTCGGGATGATGGTCCTGTACGACGGCTGGGTGGACCAGCTCTACCTCGCCCCCGCCTGGCGGGGTCGTGGCCTGGGCGACCGCTTCATGACTGTGGCGAAGGAGCGCTCCCCGTCCGGCCTGGACCTGTGGACCTTCCAGATCAACACCCCGGCCCACCGCTTCTACGAACGCCACGGGTTCGCGGTGGCGGAGCGGACGGACGGTTCGGGGAACGAGGAGCGGGAGCCGGACGTCCGCTACGTCTGGCGGCCGTAGGGCTACCTGGGGTGGGCAAACGCAAGAGGCCCCTTCCGATGTCGGAAGGGGCCTCTCGGGCTGTGCACTCGGCAGGATTCGAACCTGCAACCTCTTGATCCGTAGTCAAGTGCTCTATCCGTTGAGCTACGAGTGCGGGGCGTTGCGGGAGCAACCTTACAGGATTTTTTCCGGGTATTCGCACACCCGTGAGCGGTGGGGGTGGGGCCCGGCCCGGCCGAGCCGAATCACTGCCCACCGCACCGGCCCGCCGTTCTCATCGGCCGAGGGCACGCGGCCCGTCCCCCCGCCCACGGAGCCGTGGGTGCTTTCGGCAGCCCGAGCAAATCGGCGATCTCCCGACGGCGAGGACGTGCTCATGGCGTGGAATGACGAGGGTGCCGTGGTTGAAGCCGCAGCGGCTGACCGGATGCCTGCCGAGGATAGATCAGTGCCGATTGGGTGCTGAACGCGGCAAGCCGCTCCCCCAGCTCGTCCCCTGTGTGCCCAGTGCGTCACTTCCGACGGTAGAACGATGCCGCGCAACTGCCCAGTCGAAGAAGGCACTTGAGGGAAGTGAGGTCGAAGTGGGGAAGATTCGAGGTCATCTCTCACCCCTTGAAGGAAATTCGATGTCGAAATGAGGGTGGAGATGGGTCCACGTCGGCCGACACGCTGTAGCGGTCCCGCCGAATGCACGGGCCGGGCGCCCCCATGGAACTCGGAGAGGCTTCAGTTCGATGACGTACAGGAACGGCACGTTCGTGGTGGACACGCGGGAGAGCCGGATCGCGCAAGTGATCGGGGGTGCGGGGCAGCGGGTGCAGGTGCGGCGTCCCGGGGGTGGGCTGGAGTGGGAGGTGCCCGCTTCCGTGCTGCGCTTGGCGACGCGGGAGGAGCGGGAGGCGGCGGGCCTCTGGCCGACGGGGCCCAGGCCGTTGCTCGGTTGCGAGGAGTGCGCGGACTTGGAAGCCGCACGGCGGCAGGCGGTGGCCGGGGAGGACGAGGTGAAGGCCGGAGACGCCCTCGTCGCGCTGCGTCGGCACCGGCGGACGTCCCATCTGCTGGCGGAGGAGCGGTGACGGTGACCGTCCTCGCCAGGGAGTGCGGACATCGCTCGGGCTGGACGCGCGTCGGCGGCGAGGCCCGCTGCGAGGCCTGCGGGGTGGTGCGGTTCACGGAGTACGGGGCGCTGCGTCCCCCGGGGCTGCCTCAGGTGGTCACCCCGGTCGGGGGCGCTCGCCGGGCGGATCGCGGGGCGGCTCGGATGGTCTCGCGGACAGCCCGTCGTCCGGCCTGGTGGGGGCAGTGGCCGGGTGGCTCGTGACGCGGTCCGCGCGACGCCTGCCGGGAAGCTTTGCCCAACGGTCAGCCAACCCCGCGTCCCACGCCACTAGCGTCACCGTCCATGGAAACGATCAACGTACGAAACGTGGCCGCTGCCCTCCCCGAAGCGTGGAGTTCGCGCGTGCTCGGCGAGGTGGGCGGCGGCACCTGTGTGAAGGTGCTGCGCATGGACGACGGCGGGCTGGCGGAAGAGGCACACGCGGATGCCGAGGCGCTGTTCGTGCTCGACGGGTGCCTCGAACTCACCGTGGAGGGCGTGCCGGTGGCCGTCCGGGCCGGTGAGCTGTATGTCGTACCGCCCAATACCGCGCACGCCGTGCGACGGGGGAGTCGCGGGGTGCTGGTGGTGATCGAACGAAGCCAGGCCGGTTGAATTCGGCCTGTTGGATGGGGGACGCCGCCGGTATCGGGCCGGAGGGGTGGGGCAAGATGGGGCCATGGGGACCTTCGCTGCACCCGAAGGGTTGATTGCCGGCCGCTACCGGCTCGGGCCGAGGATCGGGCGTGGCGGCATGGGCACCGTTTGGCGTGCCAATGACGAGCTGCTGGCCCGTGAAGTCGCGGTCAAGGAGCTGCACGTCGACGACGAGCTGAGCGCCACCGAGGCGCAGGCGCACCGCGACCGGACGCTGCGCGAGGCGCGTACGGTCGCGCAGATCAAGCACCCGAACGTGATCGTCCTGCACGACATCGTCGAGCAGGACGGCCGTCCCTGGATCGTCATGGAGCTGGTGGACGGCCGGGCGTTGTCCGACCGGCTGTCGGCCGAGGGGCCGGTCCCGGCGCGGGAGGCGGCCCGGATCGGGGTCGCGTTGCTCGGGGCGCTGCGCGCCGCCCACGCGCGCGGGGTGCTGCACCGGGACATCAAGCCCGCGAACGTCCTCCTGGAGGCCGGCACCGGCCGTGTCGTGCTGACGGACTTCGGGATCGCCCAGGTGTCGGGGGCGACGACGATCACCGAGACCGGGGCATTCGTCGGCTCGCCCGAGTACACCGCGCCGGAGCGGATGTCGGGCGGCCGTGCCGGGCCGGAATCGGATCTGTGGTCCCTGGGGGTGCTGTTGTGCACCGCACTCAGTGGGGCGTCGCCCTTTCACCGTGACTCCCTCGGCGGGATCCTGCACGCCGTCGTCTACGACGAGATCCGGCCACCCGTCGACGCGGGCCCGCTGCTGCCGGTCGTACGCGGCCTGCTGGAGCGGGACCCGGCGCTCCGGATGGGCGTGGACGAGGCGGAGCGGCTGCTGCGCGGCTATCTCGACACCGGGCGGCTCACGCCGTCCGCCCGCTACACCCCGACGCAGCGCAGCGTGCCCGTACCACCGCCCGCCCCGATTCCGAGCGGGACGCCGCACAGTACGAGCGAGAGCACGGGCGTCGATCCGTCGCCCACCCGCCCGCCCCGGAACGTCCGCAGCGGGCGCGCGCGTACCGTCATGGTGGCGGCCGTCGCCCTCACCGCGCTGGCCGGCATGGGCGCCGGTCTCGCCGTCGTCCTGGTGGACCGGGAATCGAAATCGGTGGACCCGAAGGCGGGCCGCCCGTCGATCCCGTCCGGCCAGGCGTCGATCGCCGCATCCGTGCCGCCCAGTACGCCGCGCGTCAAGGCACCCGCCGGATATCAGGTCGTCCGGGACCCGGCCGGGTTCGCGCTCGCCGTGCCCGACGGCTACACCCGCTCCCTCGAACCGCCGCGTGTCTTCTACTACTCGCCCGGCAGGGAATTCCGGATCGGCATCCTCATTCAGGACGCCCGCACCGGCGGCCCGATCGGCGCGATGCGTGACTCCGCCGCCCAGGCCCCGGACCGCTACCCCGGCTACCGCGACGGCCGTGTGGAGAAGACGACCCACAAGGGGTACCCGGCGGCGTCCTGGGAGTTCACCTGGAACGGCTTCGACGGGGACGCGGGCCCCCGCCACACCTACGACCTCGGCTGGGACGAGGGCGGGAAGATGTACGACGTGTGGGTGTCGGGCCCGGCCGCCAAGTCGGTCGAGGGGCGACGGCATTTCGACACCGCCCTGGACACTTTTGTGCGGACCCGGCCGGTTTCGTCGCCCTGAACCCCGGGGCGGCCGAGGTGGCCGAGGTGCGCCCATGGGGACCGGGTTGGTAATGATGGGTTCATGACGAACCACGGGGGACGGGCCGACGAGCCCACCAGCTATGGGCTCCAGCCGCCAAGTGCTCCGGCAGCATTCGGTGCGACGAGTGCGCCCTATTCCGGCCACTTCGCACCACCGACCGGGGCGAACGGTACGTATCATCCGACGGCCCTGCACACCCCGCCCCCGGAGACCGCGGCCCCGCAGGGCACGGCCGAACCGGGCAGCGGCCGCAGAGTCGGCGGCCGCTACCGGCTCGTGTCCCGCCTCGGCCACGGCGGCATGGGCACCGTGTGGAAGGCCCGTGACGAGGTCGTCGACCGCGACGTCGCCGTGAAGGAGCCGCGCGTCCCCGACCACCTGCCGGAGAGCATGCGGCAGACCGTCTACCAGCGCATGCAGCGCGAGGCCCGCGCCGCCGCCCGCATCGACCACCCCTCGGTCGTCACCGTCCACGACGTGGTCATCGAGGACGGCCGCCCATGGATCGTCATGGAGCTGGTGCGCGGGCGCTCCCTCGCCGACCGGCTCGCCGAGGGCACCCTGGACCCGCGCGAGACCGCCCGGATCGGGCTCGCGGTCCTGGGCGCGCTGTCCGCCGCCCACGCGGCCGGGGTGCTGCACCGGGACGTCAAGCCGGACAACGTGCTGCTCGGCCCCGACGAGCGCGTGGTGCTCACCGACTTCGGCATCGCGCAGATCGAGGGCGAGCAGGGCCTGACCGAGACGGGCGCCTTCGTCGGCTCGCCCGAATTCGTCGCGCCGGAGCGGGTGTTGGGTCAGGTGCCCGGCCCGGAGTCGGACCTGTGGTCGCTGGGCGTCGTGCTCTACGCGGCCGTGGAGGGGGTCTCCCCCTTCCGCCGCACCAACACCCCCGCCACCCTCCAGAGCATCCTGTCCGCCGAACCACAGACTCCCTCACGCGGCTCGGGCGCGCTCGGATCGCTCGTCATGCAGCTGCTCCGCAAGGACCCGGCGGCCCGCCCGACGAGCGCCGAGGCCCGGCAGACGCTGGAGTCCGTGGCCCGCCCGACGGCCCCGCAGCCGACGGCGTTCACCCTGCCCGCGACGTCCGGCACCGGAACCGGCAGCCGCTGGGTGCCGCCCGTGCTCCAAGGCAACCGCAAGGCGCAGTGGGGGCTCGGCGGCGGCGTGCTCGCCCTGGGCGTCGCGGCGGCGCTCCTCATCGTCAACCCGTTCGCGGTCGGACCGGCGATACCCCTGCACTGGAAGGTCCGGGAGGAGCCGGAGATCGTCCGGGCGTCCCTCGCGGTCCCCGAGGACTACATCAAGACCACGGACGCCGACAAGGGATGGGTCGGCTTCAGCGACCCCAGCGGCGTGTTCATCATCTATCTGACCAGGGCGTCGGAGGAACCCAAGCCGGGATCCTCCGAGAAGAAGCCCGACATCGGCTCGGCCGACGCCGAGGCCGACAAGCTCAAGGCCTACTACCAGGGCGGAACGGCCCCGGGGCTCATCGACCCCGTGGCGAAGAAGACCGAGGCGACCTATCAGGGCATGGACTCGGCGGAGGTCCGGACCGTCTACCGCAAGTCCGGGAGTGACGAGTCGGACCCCAAGAGGCTCATCCGGACCCAGGTCATCGTCAATGAGGCGAAGAACGTCTCCTGGCAGCTCGAAGTGCGGATGCCCGAGAAGGGCGAGGCCCGCAAGGACGGCGACAAGCTCTTCGAGAACGTCCGCCAATACCTGAAGCTCCAGGAGAAGTAACGCCCTGGGACGGGTGAAATGAGGCTACTGGCGGGTACCCAAAGTGTCGGCCCACGCCTACGCTCGCCCTCATGACGGACTCGCGGCGCGACGTAGCGGAGATAGCAGGCACAGCGGAGACGGGAGAGGCGACGGCGGGGTCAACGGGGCACGGCGGGAACCCTGTTGCTCCCGCAGGGGCCCGTACCGCCGCCGATGTCGTCACCCCCGCCCTCGTCGCCCGGCTCACCACCGGTGCCGTCGGCAGTGGCACGACCGCCAACCACACGCCCTTCACCGGGCAGAAGCTGGCCGACCTGCCGGAGTCGAGCGCCCAGGACGTCGCCGCCGCCTTCGACCGGGCCCGCGAAGCGCAGCGCCGCTGGGCCGCCGTGCCCGTGCGGCAGCGCGCGGCGGTGCTGTTGCGCTTCCACGACCTCGTGCTCGCGCGGCAGGCCGAGGTCCTGGACCTCATCCAGCTGGAGACCGGCAAGGCCCGACTGCACGCGCACGAGGAAGTTCAGGCCGTCGCCATCGCGGCCCGCCACTACGGGCGCAAGGCACCGGCGTATCTGCGGCCCAAGGGGCACACGGGTGTCGTCCCGGCCTTCACCAAGGTGACCGAACTGCGCCAACCGCGCGGCGTCATCGGTCAGATCGCCCCCTGGAACTACCCCCTCGAACTGTCCGTCGGTGACGCCCTCCCCGCCTTCGTCGCGGGCAACGCCGTCGTGATGAAGCCCGACACCGAGACCGCGCTGACCGCCCTGTGGGCCCGTGAGCTGCTGATCGAGGCGGGCCTGCCCGCGGATGTGTGGCAGGTCGTGCTCGGGGAGGGGCCGGTCGTCGGCCCGGCCGTCGTCGCCCACGCCGACTACGTCTCCTTCACCGGCTCGACCCGCACCGGCCGCGAGGTCGCCCAGGGCGCCGCAGCCCGTCTCGTCGGCTGCTCGCTGGAGCTCGGCGGCAAGAACGCCATGCTGGTCCTGCACGACGCCGACGTCGAGAAAGCCGCCGCGGGCGCGATCCGCGGCTGCTTCTCCTCCGCAGGCCAACTGTGCATCTCCATCGAGCGGCTGTACGTCCACGAATCGGTCGCCGACGACTTCGTCCGGCGGTTCGTCGCCCGTACGAAGGCGATGCGGCTCGGCACGGGCCTCGCCTACGGCGCCGACATGGGCTCGCTCGTCTCCGACCGGCAGTTGGAGACCGTGACCCGGCACGTCGAGGAGGCAGTCGCCAAGGGCGCCACCGTCCTCGCGGGCGGCCGGCCCCGGCCCGACATCGGGCCGCTGTTCTACGAGCCGACCGTCCTCGAAGGCATCGAGGCACCCATGGCGATCTGCGCGGAGGAGACCTTCGGCCCGGTCGTCTCGCTCTACCGGTTCCGTGACGAGGACGAGGCCGTCGCACGGGCCAACGACACCCCCTACGGGCTCAACGCCAGCGTCTGGACCCGGGACGGGCGGCGGGGTCGCGCGGTCGCGGCCCGGCTGCGCTCGGGCACCGTCAACGTCAACGAGGCCTACGCGGCCGCCTACGGCAGCGTGCGGTCGCCCATGGGCGGCATGGGCGACTCGGGGCTGGGGCGCCGCCACGGCTCCGAGGGCATCCTCAAATACACCGAGGCCCAGACCGTCGCCCAGCAGCGGATCCTGCCGCTCGCCCCGGAGTTCGGACTGGACGACGAGCAGTACGCGGCGCTCATGTCGCGCGGCCTGCGCGCGATGAAGGCCCTGCGCCTGCGCTGACACCCCGCACGCTCCACGGGTCCGGCTACGGGTCCGCCTCTACGGTCCGCACCCCCTACGGAGGTACCGGTGGCAGAGTTCGACTACGACGTGATCGTCATCGGCTCGGGCTTCGGCGGTTCGGTGTCCGCCCTGCGCCTGACCGAGAAGGGGTATCGCGTCGGCGTGCTGGAGGCGGGCCGCCGCTTCACCCGCGACACCCTGCCCAGGAACTCCTGGGACCTGCGCAACTACCTCTGGGCCCCGGCCCTCGGCCTGTACGGCATCCAGCGCGTCCACCTCCTGGGCAATGTGATGGTGCTCGCGGGCGCCGGCGTGGGCGGCGGCTCGCTCAACTACGCCAACACGCTGTACGTGCCGCCGAAGCCGTTCTTCGACGACCCGCAGTGGGCACACATCACGGACTGGCAGGAGGAGCTGCGGCCGTACTACGACCAGGCCCGGCGCATGCTCGGCGTCCGCCTCAACCCGACCATGACGCCCTCGGACATCCACCTCAAGGCGGCGGCCGAGAAGATGGGCGTGGGGGACACCTTCCACCTGGCACCGGTCGGTGTGTTCTTCGGGGACGGGAGAGACGCCGAGGGCACGGCGGGCACCGCGCGGGCCGAGCCGGGCGCCGAGGTGCCCGACCCGTACTTCGGCGGCGCGGGCCCGGCCCGCAGGGCCTGCACCGAGTGCGGCGAGTGCATGACCGGCTGCCGGCACGGCGCGAAGAACTCCCTCACCGAGAACTACCTCCACCTCGCCGAGCGGGCCGGGGCCGTCATCCACCCGATGACCACGGTCGTGGCCGTCACCGAGCACCGGGGCGGCGGGTTCCGGGTCGTGGCCGTGCCCACCGACAAGCGGCGCAAGGCCCGGCCGAGGGTGCTGCGCGCGGAGCGGGTGGTCGTCGCCGCCGGTACGTACGGCACCCAGACGCTGCTGCACACGATGAAGGACAGGGGTCTGCTGCCCCGGATCCCCGACCGTCTCGGGCACCTCACCCGTACCAACTCCGAGGCCCTCGTCGGCGCCATGACCGACAACCGGCGCTACCGCAAAGCCCACGGGGTGCCAGAGGTCGACTTCACGCGCGGCGTCGCGATCACGTCGTCGGTTCACCCCAACGCCGATACCCACATCGAACCCGTCCGGTACGGCAAGGGCTCCAACGCGATGGGCTTTCTGTCGATCAGTCAGGTGCCGGTGGGCGCCCGCGCGCCCCGCGTGATGGCCTTCGCGGCGAACTGTGTGCGGCATCCCGTGGTGGCTCTGCGGTCGCTCTCGAACCGCCGCTGGTCCGAGCGCACGATCATCGGCCTCGTCATGCAGTCGCTGGACAACTCCCTGACCACGTACCGGAAGCGGAGTGGCCCGGGGAAGGGGCTGCTCACCGCCCGGCAGGGGCACGGCGCGCCCAACCCGAAGCAGATCCCCGAGGCGGCCGAGGCGGCGACGCTCATCGCGCGGGAGATCAACGGCTTCGCGGGCAGCAACGTCGGCGAGCTGATCGGCACCCCGCTGACCGCCCACTTCCTGGGCGGCTGCCCCATCGGCTCCGACGCCACCCAGGGGGTCATCGACCCGTACCACCGGCTGTACGGGCACCCGGGCATCTCCGTTGTCGACGGCGCCGCCGTCTCCGCGAACCTGGGCGTCAATCCGTCGCTGACCATCACGGCCCAGGCGGAGCGCGCGATGTCGTTCTGGCCGAACAAGGGCGAGGCGGATCCGCGCCCGGAGCAAGGCAGTGCGTACGCGCGCGTGGCCGCCGTGGAGCCCCGCAGCCCGGCGGTCCCGAAGGGCGCCTTCGGGGCGCTGCGGCTGCCGTTCCTGGCCGTGCCGGAGGTGCCGAAGCGCGCCGAGCGGGGCGTCGAGCCCGTGTGAGGTCCGGATGCGGCGTCCGTGATTGATGTCACAGGGCGGCGCGGAAAACGGCGAAGGGCCCCGTGGCCGCCTCCGCGGGGGGCGCGGGCGGTCACGGGGCCCTTGACTGCCGGCACCGGAGTCAGGGCAGGGTCGGTGCCGCGGAGCGGCGCCGGGGGAAGCGCCGCAGGTTCGAGAGGTCGCGTCGGCCCGGCCACTGGTTCAACTGGTTCAACCAATGACGGTGCGGGCCAAGGGATTTGGTGTCCCCTTGGCATCGTGGGGGATGTCCCTCGCCGGGCGCAACCGTTTCGACCGGATACGGTCGGTTCCAGGCGTCCCTGGAACCGACCGATCTTGGTTGGCGGCCGGGCTGCTGTCCCCTGCTGACCGGTCGCCGTGTCACCGGAGTGAGGTCCCACGACATACGTGCTCGTACGTCTCACACTCCGGTGGATCCGCCCTGTCGTTGCCGGGCGCCCAGGTCAACAGGGACGGAAGCCACGCGTGGATTTCGAGTGGGCCGCTCCTGGCTGGCGCGGACACCGAGTCCAACGAAGGGCGTCGGGACGCGGTCACGCGCCGTACGGGTGACGGCGCCCGAACTCGGATCCGCGTCAGGTCCGCGTCAGGCCTGCGTCCGGTCCGGTGCGGCGGGCCCGAGCCCGGAGCCGCGTCAGATCCGTCCCCGGCACAGCTCCAGGAGGGTCATGGCCAGCGTGGTGCCGGGCTTGCCGAGCTGGTCGCTGAAGTGGGTGAGGATCTCCATCTCGCGGGCGAGGCTCACCCGGGGGCCGCCCGAGGCGATCCGCTTGCGTTGGATCACCGCCGAGACGGCCATCCGCTCCTGTACGAGCCCGATGATCCGCCCGTCGAGATCATCGATCCGCCCGCGCGCGTCGGTGATCAGGTGGACGGCCTCGTCCGTGCGGGCGCCGGTCTCGGCGGCGGTCGGGGTCGGGGCGGTCCGGGGTGCGGCGGTCGGGGTGCTCATGTCCGTGTCTCCTGGGGTCTCTGCGGGTTTCGGGGGTTCTGGAGCCCCGTGGCCGGTCATCGGACCCGGAAAACGCAGGACGCCCCGGGCCTTGTCGGCCCGGGGCGCCTGGGAAGTCGCTGATCAGTGTGTCAAGCAGCACAACCATGGCAGCCGGTCGGGCCGGTGCCATAGGTAAACGCGAAGGTGAGCTGCTTAAACATGGGGCTCAGTATGAGCCCGTTAGAATGGAAAGTCCAACCCCCCGTTTCACCGCCGGAAGGCCGCCGAAGTGCCATCAGCGTCCCCTGCTGCCGCCCACGACAACGCCGCGGACCCCGTCCTCGTTGTCGACTTCGGCGCGCAGTACGCCCAGCTCATCGCCCGCCGCGTCCGCGAGGCCCGGGTCTACAGCGAGATCGTCCCGTCCACCATGCCGGTGGAGGAGATGCTCGCCAAGAACCCGAAGGCGATCATCCTCTCCGGCGGTCCGTCGTCGGTCTACGCGGAAGGTGCCCCGAGCATCGACCGCTCCCTCTTCGAAGCCGACGTTCCCGTCTTCGGTATGTGCTACGGCTTCCAGCTGATGGCCACCACCCTGGGCGGCACCGTCGACGACAACGGCGCCCGTGAGTACGGCCGCACCCCGCTGACCGTCTCCAAGGTCAGCTCCACCCTCTTCGAGGGCACGCCGGCCGAGCAGTCGGTGTGGATGTCGCACGGCGACGCCTGCTCCGCCGCCCCCGAGGGCTTCACCGTCACCGCGTCCACGGACGTCGTGCCGGTCGCCGCCTTCGAGAACGACGAGAAGAAGCTCTACGGCGTCCAGTACCACCCCGAGGTGCTGCACTCCACCCACGGCCAGCAGGTCCTGGAGCACTTCCTCTACCGCGGTGCCGGCATCGAGCCCACCTGGACCACCGGCAACGTCATCGAGGAGCAGATCGCCTCGATCCGTGAGCAGGTCGGCACCAAGCGTGCCATCTGCGGGCTGTCCGGCGGCGTCGACTCCGCCGTGGCCGCCGCCCTCGTCCAGAAGGCCATCGGCTCCCAGCTCACCTGCGTCTACGTCGACCACGGCCTGATGCGCAAGGGCGAGACCGAGCAGGTCGAGAAGGACTTCGTCGCCGCGACCGGTGTGCAGCTCAAGGTCGTCGACGCGCAGGAGCGCTTCCTGACCGCGCTCGCTGGCGTCTCCGACCCGGAGACCAAGCGCAAGATCATCGGTCGTGAGTTCATCCGCGTCTTCGAGCAGGCGCAGGCCGAGATCGTCGCCGAGGGCGCGGCCGACGGCGAGGACGTCGCGTTCCTGGTCCAGGGCACGCTCTACCCGGACGTGGTCGAGTCCGGCGGCGGCACCGGCACCGCGAACATCAAGTCCCACCACAACGTGGGCGGCCTCCCCGAGGACCTCGAGTTCAAGCTCATCGAGCCGCTGCGCCAGCTGTTCAAGGACGAGGTCCGCATGGTCGGCGCCGAGCTGGGCCTGCCGGACGAGATCGTCCAGCGCCAGCCCTTCCCCGGCCCGGGCCTCGGTATCCGCATCGTCGGTGAGGTCACCAAGGAGCGTCTGGACCTGCTGCGCGAGGCCGACGCCATCGCCCGCGAGGAGCTGACGGCCGCCGGTCTGGACAACGAGATCTGGCAGTGCCCGGTGGTCCTGCTGGCGGACGTCCGCAGCGTCGGCGTCCAGGGCGACGGCCGCACCTACGGTCACCCGATCGTGCTGCGCCCGGTCTCCTCCGAGGACGCCATGACGGCGGACTGGACCCGGATGCCGTACGAGGTGCTCGCGAAGATCTCGACCCGCATCACCAACGAGGTCAAGGACGTCAACCGCGTGGTGCTCGACGTGACGAGCAAGCCGCCGGGGACGATCGAGTGGGAGTGATCCCACCGACCTTCCGATAGGCCTTTTGTACGGTCAACGCCGATGCCGTCGCTCATTCGTTTGGGTGGCGGCATCGGCGTTCGTGGTGGGTACGCTGGCCGTACGGCCCAGAATCCCGTCCATGGGAGGACTTATGACCGCTGAGATCGCGCACCACTGGCCGGTGCCGCCGCAGGACGGTTACACCGTGGACGACCTGCTGACGCTGCCCGACCTCCCGCCGCACACGGAGCTGATCGACGGGAGCCTGGTTTTCGTGAGTCCACAACGGTATTTCCACAGCGTTGTGATCGATCTTCTGGTGAACGGCTTGCGGCGCAGCGCGCCGCCCGAGCTCAGGGTCGCCCGGGAAATGACCGTGGTGATCGACAAGCGCAACGGCCCGGAGCCGGACGTCCTGGTTGTACGCGCCGCGTCGGTACGGAGCCGAGGACAGACGAGCTTCCAGGTCAGGGATGTGATGCTGGCAGTCGAGGTCGTCTCGCCGGATTCCGAGTCCCGGGACCACGACACCAAGCCGCACAAGTACGCCACCGCGGGCATCCCGTACTTCTGGCGGGTGGAGATGGCGGGTGTGGACGACCAGCCGGTGGTCCAGGTCTTCGAGCTGGACAAAGAAACGCGTCAGTACGCTCCGACAGGAACGTACCGGGGCGCGCTCAAGCTCGCCGTGCCCTTCGACATCGACATCGATCTCACGGAGATCGATCGGATGTAACCTCCGGCGCGCATGACTCTGGCCCCCTCCGGTACCCGGCGGTAGCTTCCGTGGCGTAACCACGGAACAGCCCGAGGAGACCGCCATGCCGCAGCCGACCCCGCCGGAGCCCGTCCCCACCGACCAGCTCCACTTCGCGATGCCGCCCCAGCACGAGACCGTCGAGGACGAGCGGCGGCACCGCAAGGAGCGGCTCGCGGCCGCGCTGCGGCTCTTCGGGCGGCTCGGGTTCGAGGAGGGCGTGGCCGGTCATATCACCGCGCGGGACCCGGAGTTCACGGACTGCTTCTGGGTCAATCCGTTCGGGATGTCCTTCAAGCACGTCACCGTCTCCGATCTGATCCTGGTGAACCACCAGGGGCAGGTCGTCGAGGGGCGCTACCACGTCAACCAGGCGGCGTTCGCGATTCATTCGCAGGTCCACCGGGCCCGGCCGGACGTCGTGGCCGCCGCGCACAGCCATTCCACGTACGGGCGGGCGCTGGCCGCGCTGGGGGAGCCGCTGGAGCCGATCACGCAGGACGTCTGCGCCTTCTACCAGGACCACGCGGTCTTCGACGACTACACGGGCGTGGTCCTCGACGAGGAGGAGGGGCGGCGGATCGCGACCACCCTCGGGCCGCACAAGGCCGTGATCCTGCGCAACCACGGGCTGCTGACCGTCGGGGACTCCGTCGACGCGGCGGCGTGGTGGTTCATCACGATGGAGCGTTCCTGCCAGGTGCAGCTGGTCGCGAAGGCCGCCGGGAAGCCGGTGCTCATCGACCCCGAGAGCGCGCTGCACACCCGCGAGCAGCTCGGCAACGACCTGGTGGCGTGGATCAATTACCAGCCGCTGTACCAGCAGATCACCCGCAGCGAGCCGGAGCTGCTGGGCTGAGCCCCGGCTGACCCGCTGACCGGCGCCCTGACAGGGGTGGCGGAGTTTTCCACAGCACTGTGGTTGTCCACAGGGCTGAACACGTTCCGCTCGACGTACGTATGGTCGGGGGTGAGAGCAGTGGCGGGGCGATGGCGGAGAGGTGGCGGGTGGCATGGTTTTCACAGGTCGTACGGGCACGGCCGGCGGTGGCGCGGACCGGCGGTCCGGCCTCTCGCGGTACGCGCTGCTGCCCCTGCGTGTCTTCCTGGGCGTCACGTTCGTCTACGCGGGGCTCGACAAACTCACCGACTCGGCCTTTCTGGCGAGCAGCGGTCCGGGCTCCCTCGGGGAGCTGATGCGCGCGGTGCGGGACAGCGCCGCGATCCCCGGTCTGGTCGACCTGGCGCTGAAGAACCCCGTCGGCTTCGGCTACGCCATCGGTATCGGCGAGCTCGTGGTCGGCATAGCCACCCTGCTGGGGTTGTTCGCCCGGGTGGCGGCGATCGGTGGCGCTCTCATTTCCCTCAGCCTGTGGCTGACCGTGAGTTGGGCGACCACGCCCTACTACTACGGTAATGACCTCGCCTATCTGATGGCCTGGCTGCCGCTGGTCCTCGCGGGCGCGCCCATATTTTCTGCCGATGCTGCCTTGCGCCGTAGGCGCTTTCGCTGGGGCCGCCGGGCCTTCCGGGGCAGCCTGCCGGCGTGATCGGGCGGTCTGTGCCGCCTGCGGCGGAGAGCGCCCGGCGGGCGCCTCCTCAAACTCCCCCAGCTACCGCTGGGAGGTGCCCCCAACGGGCTTGGCGGCTGAGCTCAGCCAAACCAGCCCGTCCGGCGCTTGAGGACACAGCACAGCAGCCCGTCCGGCGCGTGAGGACACCGCCGCGCAGTGGAGGTGCGCACGCCACCGCCTCGACCCCGGTCACCCCGACCGTCCGGGCTCCCGGTCGCCAGGCTCCGCGCCGAGCTCGCGGCGGCGGCGGACGGAGACGGCGAGAGCGGAGACCGTGCCGGAGACGCAGAGGCCGATGCCCAGGGCCGGCAGCAGCACGTAGGCGGGGAAGTGCCACCGGCCGGCGGCCGCGGCGAGATAGGCGGCGCAGCCGCCCAGGAGGACGAGTCCGATGACGAGCTTGCCCGGTTCGAAGTCATGGCGTCGCACGGGTCACCTCCACCTGGCCGATACCGACCTCGAGCCGGATCTCCAGCGTGCCGCGCGAGGTGTGCCCGGCCGGCGGCGGCAGGGTGATCCGCTTGCGTTGCCCCGGGCTGATGTCGATGTCGTCGCGCTGCTCGCCGGGCAGCTGGATGTCGCCGAGGCCGACCTCGACGTCGAGCCGGGCCGTGACGTCCGGGGGCACGATGATCTTGAGCTGCCCGGCGCCCGCCCCGGCGCTCGTGCCGATCGACGTGTCCTTCGGCCAGGCGACACCCGACAGGTCGAGCACGCCGACGCCGCTGCCCACCTCGTAGTGGTCCCGGACCTCCGCCGCGCTCGTCGGGCGCCAGGTCCTGCGGGTCCAGTCGGCCGTCACCGATTCCGGCAGCGCGGCGGCGCCCGTGAGCAGGACGCCGGTCAGCACCGCCGCGAAGACGGTCCCGCCGCCCGTGCGCCCGTACCGCGAGCTCGTCGCGATGCCGAGGCCGAAGACGCCGAGCGCGCACGCGAGGCCGATCTCCAGGGAGGTGCCCAAGGGCCGGTCGTGCCGGGTCAGCCCGGTGCCGAGCGCGAAGGCGGCCAACGCCAGCAGGAAGACCCATCCGCCCAGCGCCCGCCCGGCAGGCTGCGGCGTGGCGGGCGCCGGGGGGAAGGGCGGATGGATGGTCGCGGCCTTCGGCCTGTACAGGCCGTCGAACGGGCCGTGGCCGCCGTACCGGCCGTGGTCGGCGGCCGGGCCGGTGCCCAGCTCGTCGTCGGGACCCCACAAATACCCCGTGCCCGCAGGGGCCGGGCCCGCCATGCCGTCCTTGACGATCGGGTCGCGCCACCAGGAGGGGGTGCCCGGCGTGGGCGGTGCCTTCGTCTCCGGCGGGGCCTCCACTGTCTTCTGCGTGGCGGGGGCGTCCTCCTCGCCGTCGGCGGGCCGGTGATGCTGTGACCAGTAGGCCGCGCCGACGATCGCGACGGTCAGCGCCAGCGAGAAGGCCATCGCACCGCTGTTGTTGAGCATCGACAGGAACAGGCCGCAGCCCACCAGCGCGCAGAGCAGCGCCGTCAGGGCCGGGCCCTCGACCCGGCCCGACAGCATCCGCCGGGCCTCGTTCTCCTCCTCGCCCTCCAGCGGGATGAGCAGCCACGCAAGCCCGTAGACGATCAGGCCCAGCCCGCCGGTGACCCCGAGCACGCCCAGCACCACCCGGAAGACGACCGGGTCCAGGTCGAAGCAGCGGCCGAGGCCCCCGCAGACTCCGGAGAGCACCTTGTGCTCACGGCTGCGCCGCAAGGGCGGCCTGGCGCCCGGCGGCGGGTGGGGCGCCGGGTCCGCGGGCCGGGAGCCCTGGGCGGTTGGTGCGTCGGTCATACGCACATGGTGTCAACCGGGCGGTGCGAAAGGCATCCGTGGAGACCCTGCTCGTTCCCTGAGATTTTCCCTGAGACGGTGGCGGATATCGTGGCGCATCGAACACGCATGTGGGAACCGGAGGGGCGCACGGTGTCTGAGTCAGTGTCCGGGGCTGCGTCCGGGTGGCCCGAGGCGGCCGGATCGCGGCCGGACCGGGGTCTGCTGATCGCCGGGCGGTACCGGCTCCTCGAGCGTGTGGGCCGCGGCGGCATGGGCACCGTCTGGCGTGCCGGGGACGAGCTGCTGGACCGTCAGGTGGCCATCAAGCAGCTGCACGTCTCCCCGTATCTGGAGGAGGACGAACTCGCCACCCTCTACGAGCGCACCCGTCGCGAGGCGCGCAGCGCGGCCCGCATCAACCACCCCAATGTGGTCGTCGTCCACGATGTGGTCGAGCACGACGGACTGCCGTGCATCGTGATGGAGTACGTGCCGTCGACGACGCTCGGCGACGTGCTCCGGCAGGGCACCGTCTCGCCGGACGAGGCGGCCCGCATCGGGCGCGGCATGATCGCGGCGTTGCGGGCGGCCCACGCGGCCGGGGTGCTGCACCGCGACGTCAAGCCCGGCAACGTGCTGCTCGGCGAGGACGGGCGGGTCGTGCTCACCGACTTCGGCATCGCCCAGTCCACCGGCACGTCGACGCTGACCAAGACGGGCGAGATGGTCGGTTCGATCGACTACATCGCCCCCGAGCGGGTCAAGGGGGCCAAGCCGGGCCCCGCGTCCGACCTGTGGGCGCTCGGCGCGACGCTGTATCAGGCCCTGGAAGGGCGACCGCCGTTCCGCAAGGACACCGCCGTCGAGACGGCCTACGCCATCGCCATGGCCCCGTTGGAACCGCCCCTGCGGGCGGGCCCGCTGACCCGGCTGATCGAGACCCTGCTCGCCAAGGAACCGGATCTGCGCCCGCCCGCCGAGCTGGCCGAGCAGATCCTGCGCGAGCCGGTGGCCGAGGTGGAGACGGCGTATCTGCGCATACCGGAGCGGCGGACCGAGCGCACGACGACCACCACCTGTGCGCCCACGGCCATCCCGTCCGCCGGGCGCGACGAGTCCGCCGAGCCACCGGGGCCTGTGGAGGCCGAGGAGACGGCGGGGACGGTCGCTTCCTCCAAGGCGCCCGGCGCGGCGGGGGAGCGGGCAGCCGGTGCCGTGCGTGAAGGCGGCCGCCGCCGGATCCGCACGCTCCTGTGGGGCGCGACGGCCACCGTCGTCGTCGCCGGGCTCGCGGCCGGGGCGTTCCTCATGACGTGGGACGTCGGCCCCGGCGAGGACACCGAACCCCGGGCCGCCGCTCCCAAGAGCGAGCGGAGCACCGTTCCCTCTCCGGCCGGCTGGCGGCCACCGCCCGTGCCGGCGGGGTACCACCTGGTGGAGGAGAAGCAGCTCGGTGTCTCCTTCCCCGTGCCGAACGGCTGGAGCCGTAAGGAGAAGTCGCCCGTCGAGGTCGACTACATCGCCCCGGGCGGGCTCGTCGGCATCAAGGTCAACGTCCTCGACTTCGCGAGCCCCGACCACCTCCGGCACTGGAAGGAGGTCGAGGAGCAGCTCAAGACGGAGGTCGACGGCTACCGGCTGGGCCGGATGCAGGAGACCAAGTTCCGGGGCGAGCCCGCAGCGGTATGGGAGTTCACCTTCAAGGGCCGGGTCCGCGAGTTCAGGGCCATCGACCTCGGGTTCGGCCGGGAGGGCGGCAACGAGTACGCCCTCTACCTCTCCGCGCCGAAGGACGAGTGGAACCGGCACGTCGCCGTCTTCAATGTGCTCCGCGACGGCTTCCGGCCGGGGCCGGCCGGACCGGGCTCGTAAGCGCCGGGCTTCCCAGGGGCCACGCGTACCGGGACGGGCGCGTGGCGGACGTACCGGGCTTTCCCCGGGTCCGGTCAGGGACGACCCTGATACCCCTACGGGCATGGGCATGTGACGATCGGAGCATGACCAGCGCATCGACGACGCCGCCCCGCGCCGCAAGCGCCTACGGGCCGCCGCCCGACCCCGACGCCCGTCCGCTGCGCAAGCTGTACCGCAGTGCCGAGGGACGGCTGCTGGGCGGCGTGGCCCGGGGGCTCGCGGGGCACCTGGGCATGCCGGTGTCGTGGGTGCGGGTCGCGTTCGGCGCGCTGTTCATGGTGCAGGGCATGGGGGCCGTGCTCTACGCGGTGTTCTGGTTCGTCGTGCCGCTCGGCGTCGGCGGGGTCGAGGCACCACGCGCGGCGACCGCCACCGAGGCCACCCCGGACGGGCGCAGACGGCTCTTCGCCCGTAAGCCCGACCGCGGCCAGGTCTTCGCGCTCATCGCCGTCATCATCGGCGTCGCGATCTTCGTCGACACGCTCCAGCTCGGCCGTGCCAACGCCTACATCTGGCCGCTGCTGCTGATCGGCGCGGGGGTCGCCCTCGTCTGGCGGCAGGCCGACAACGCCCGGCGGGCCCACTGGATGGAGGTCAGCCGCCGCAAGCGGGTCCTGCCGCTCGCGCGCGGCGCGGCGGGCGTGCTGCTGGTCGGCGCCGGGGTCACCGGCATGGTCGTCCTCCAGGGCTCGGCCCGGCACCTGGGCACGGTCCTCCAGGCCTCGCTGGCCGTCGTGGTGGGGATCGCGCTGCTGGCGGGGCCCTCGGTCGTCCGGATGACGCAGGACCTCTCGGCGGAACGGACGATGCGCATCCGCGCCCAGGAGCGCGCCGAGGTGGCCGCCCACGTCCACGACTCCGTCCTGCACACCCTCACCCTCATCCAGCGCAACGCCGACGACCCCCGCGAGGTCGCCCGTCTCGCCCGCGCCCAGGAGCGGGAGCTGCGCGCCTGGCTCTACAAGCCCGAGGGGCGCGGCAAGGACGAGGCCGAGGAGCCCACCACCCTGGCCGAGGCCGTGAAGGCCACCGCCGCGGAGGTGGAGGACTACCACGGGGTCCCGATCGAGGTCGTCGTCGTCGGCGACTGCCCGCTGGACGAGCGGCTGGCAGCGCAGCAGCAAGCCGCCCGGGAAGCCATGGTCAACGCCGCCAAGTACGGTGGCGAGGGCGGCGCCGTCCAGGTCTATGCCGAGGTCGAGGGGCGTACGGTCTTCATCTCCGTACGGGACCGGGGGCCCGGCTTCGATCCGGACGCCGTTCCCGAGGACCGGATGGGCGTCCGCGAATCGATCATCGGCAGGATGCAGCGCAACGGCGGCACGGCGAGACTGCGTTCCGCGCCCGACGGGGGGACCGAAGTGGAGCTGGAAATGGAGAGGGCGGAGAAGGCGTCATGACGACCGAAGAAGTGACGGAGCGCCATGCGAGGGTCGTGCTCGTGGACGACCACCGGATGTTCCGCACCGGTGTGCAGGCCGAGATCGGAGCCACCGAGCGGACGGGTGTCGAGGTCGTGGGCGAGGCCGCCGACGTCGACCAGGCGGTGACGGTCATCACGGCGACCCGCCCCGAAGTCGTCCTCCTGGACGTCCATCTGCCCGGCGGCGGCGGGGTGGAGGTGCTGCGCCGCAGCGCCGCGATGATGGCCGACCCCGAGTCCCCGGTGCGCTTCCTGGCCCTGTCGGTCTCCGACGCCGCCGAGGACGTCATCGGTGTCATCCGCGGCGGCGCCCGCGGTTACGTCACCAAGACCATCACCGGCACGGACCTGATCGACGCGATCTTCCGGGTCAAGGACGGCGACGCCGTCTTCTCGCCCCGCCTGGCCGGCTTCGTGCTCGACGCCTTCGCGTCGACGGACGCCCCGCCGGTCGACGAGGACCTCGACCGGCTGACGCAGCGCGAGCGCGAGGTGCTGCGCCTGATCGCGCGCGGCTACGCCTACAAGGAGATCGCCAAGCAGCTCTTCATCTCGGTCAAGACGGTCGAGTCGCATGTCTCGGCGGTGCTGCGCAAGCTCCAGCTGTCCAACCGCCACGAGCTGACCCGGTGGGCCACGGCCCGCAGGCTGGTCTGACCGGCCGGCCCCGGGGCGCCTGCCTGCCAGGTCCGGACCTGCGGGTGGGCGCGGCTGTCGCTCCCCCGCCCACCGGGAGGAACGGCGGCGGAACCTTCGCGTCCCCCGTGGCATCTTGAACGGACGAGAGGCTCTCACTCACGCAGGGCCGGGGCCCGCCGGGCCCGCGATCCGGAAACGAGAGCCCGATGAGCCTGACGGGTACGCCCTTCTTCCTGACCACGATCGTCCTGGTCGTGGTGGCCCTGGTGCTGCCGCTGGCCCTGTGGAGCAGGGTCGGCGGCCCGAAGGCCGTACGCCTGCTCACGCGGTTGTTCATGCTGCTCTTCGCGCAGGTGACCGCGATCGTCATGGTCTTCGTGATCGTCAACAACTCCAACGCGCTCTTCGACAACTGGGACGACCTGCTCGGCACCGGCGACCACGTGACCGAGGCGGCTGACCTCGGACCGGACGGCACCGGCGGCAAGTCGCTGGACCGCGAGCCGAAGGTGGTGCAGAAGTTCAAGCCCGTCTCGGACGGGCGGATGGGGCCCGGAGTCCGCGAGACGCAGCTCAAGGGCCGCATATCGGGGGTGGAGGGCGAGGTCTACGTCTGGCTGCCGCCGCAGTACGACGACCCGGCGTACAAGGACAAGAAGTTCCCGGTGGTCGAGGTGCTGCCCGGCTTCCCCGGCTCGGCGAAGGCGTGGTTCGGCAGCCTGAACGTCAACACCCAGCTCAAGCCGATGATGGCGAAGGGCGAGGTCGCCCCCTTCATCATCGTCGCCCCGCGCACCACGCTCCTCGGGAACGTCGACACGGGCTGCGCCAACATCCCCGGCAAGGTCAACGCCGACACCTGGCTGAGCGTCGACGTCCGCAAGATGGTCGTCGACAACTTCCGGGCGGCGGAGAAGCCCGACGGCTGGGCCGTCGCCGGCTACTCCGCCGGTGCGCACTGCGCGGCGAAGCTGGCCGTCGCGCACCCCGACCGCTACCGGGCCGGGGTGAGCCTGTCCGGCTACAACGACCCGATCGGCGAGCCCGCGTCGCTCACCGCGAAGACCCCGGAGCTGCGCGAGGCGAACAACCCCTGGAAGATGCTCCAGCGCGCCAAGACCCCGCCGCGCGTCGCGCTCTTCCTCTCCGGCGCGCAGGGCGACGGCTACCAGGGCGGCCTGGCGATCAAGCAGTCGGCGAAGGCGCCGACGACCGTTCACGTGTCGATGATCCCCGCGGGCGCGGGCGGGCACGGCACAGCTGTCTGGAAGCGGCAGGTGCCGGATGTCTTTCGGTGGCTGACCGGACAGATCACGGCGTAGGCGGTGCGGCGGTCCACATCGAGCCCGTCCGGCGATTGAGGACAACCGCCGCGCAGCGGTGGTGCGAAGTACGGCACGGCAACCGGGTCAGACCGGCCGGGCCGCCCCCGCGAACGGCATCTGGTCGACCGGGGCGATCCGCACCGGGGCCCCCGGGTGCGGGGCGTGGATCATCTTCCCGCCGCCGACGTACAGGCCGACGTGGCTGACGCCCGAGTAGAAGAAGACCAGGTCGCCGGGGGCCAGCTGGGACCGCCCGATCCGCCGCCCGGCGTTGATCTGCGTGTAGGTCGTGCGCGGCAGCGCCACCCCCGCCGACCGCCAGGCCGCCTGCGTCAGCCCCGAGCAGTCGAACCCGGACGGGCCGGTCGCCCCCCACACGTACGGCTTGCCGAGCGCTGCGTACGCGAAGGCCACGGCCCGCGCGGCGCGCTCCGTCGGGGCCTGCGCGCCGCCGCGGGGCGCCGACCGGCCCGCCCGACCCCCCAGGGGCACCGCGTTGACGACGGCGGCCGGTTCGGATCCGCTCGCCGCGGCCCCGGCCCCGGCCGCTTCGCCCCCGTCGCCGTGGAACTCCGCGCGCTCCTCGGCCGTGAGCCGGTTCAGGAGCCGCCTGGCGTCGTCGAGCTTCGCCTCGACGGTCCGCTTGTGCCGGGCCAGCGCGGCCTGTTCGTCCTTGAGCTCGGCGAGCCGGGCCGCCGCGGTGGTGCGCACCCGCTCCACGCCCCGCAGCTCGCTCCGCACCCGGGTGAGGGCGACGGCCTGGAGGCTGCCCGCCCGGTCGGCCAGCGACGCCCGTTCCAGGTACCGCTCCGGCGAGGAGGACAGCAGGAGCCGCACGGCGGGCGGGAGGCCGCCTTCGCGGTACTGGGCGGTCGCGAAGGATCCCAGGGCGTTGCGGGCGGCGGTGAGCCGCTCGGTCCTGCGGGCCGCCTCGTCCTGCAGCCCGTCCAGCACCGCGTGGGCCCGGTCGTTCTTCTCCCGCACGCCGTTGTACCGCTCGGTGGCCACCTCGGCCTCCCGGTAGTACTGGCTGACCCGTGCCTTGAGCTGGTCCTTGGTGGGCGGTGGTGTGGCGTTGCCGGTGCCGTCGAGTGCGGTCGCGGTGGCGACGCCCGCGAGGGCGAGGGTCGCCGCCGTCCGGGCGGTGTTCCCGGCCAGCGGGTACTGCTTGGGCTTGCGGTGCGACGCCACGTCGGTCGTCACTCCCTTCCGGAGCCTGCGGTGCGGTGATCCGGACGACGGTGGTCCGCGCGAGGGGGAGAGTGAGCGGACCACCGCCGTCTGGAGCAGGACGCTAAACCGCGGGGTCACGTGGATACGGGCTTGACCGGTAATGCCCGGAATCAGCTATTCAGTGACCGCCGGTGACCGTGCCACTCGGGCCCGTACGGAGGGAAGCGGCCAGCGTGTGACCGATGTGGCGATAGCGCCCTACCTGGCTGCGGTCGGGTGCTATGGCCCCGGCTAGGGTCGGTCACCATGGACGTACTGATTCACGCCTTCGTCGGCCTGCACATCATCGGCATCGCCGCCCTGCTCGGCGGCTTCATGACCCAGATGAAGGCCATGGGCAAGGGCGAGGCGCGCATGGTCCCGGCGATGCTGCACGGGGCGCTGACCATGCTGGTCACCGGTGTCGCGCTGGTCGGTCTCAACCAGGCCGACGACAACACCGTCAACACCGTCAAGATCGGCGTGAAACTGGCGCTGCTGATCGTGATCCTCGGCCTGGTCTACGTGAAACGGGACGACGAGAAGGTCCCGGCCGCCGCCTTCGGCACGGTGGGCGCGCTGACCACGGCGAACATCTTCGTCGCCGTGCTCTGGACGTAGCGGCACGTAGCGGGGCGGTCGTCCGGGGCGGGCGCGGGGGGAACGGCGCCGGCCGCGGACGTAGACGTAGGTCACAGCCCCGGGGCCGCCCTGCTCGGCGGAAGCGGGACCGGCTGTCAGTGGGGCGGCCTAGACTCGGGAGGCGATGAGCAGCCTCTTTGACGACAGCTTCCTGGCGGATCTCGGCCCCTCGGGCGAGGAGCACCCACCGCCCCCGGAGGAAGCGGCCCCGGAGCCGGTGCCGCACGACCTCTTCGGGGGCGCGTTCGACGCCCCCGTACCCCGTGACGCGTATTACCGCGACGGGGCGGCCCGGCCTGTCGTGGACCCGGTCGCCCTGCTGGAGGGGATGAACGACCAGCAGCGTGCCGCCGTGGTGCACACCGGCTCGCCGCTGCTGATCGTCGCGGGTGCCGGGTCCGGCAAGACCCGGGTGCTCACGCACCGCATCGCGCATCTGCTGGGCTCCCGTCACGTCCACCCGGGCCAGATCCTCGCGATCACCTTCACCAACAAGGCCGCGGGCGAGATGAAGGAGCGCGTCGAGGAGCTCGTGGGCCCGCGTGCCAACGCCATGTGGGTCATGACCTTCCACAGCGCGTGCGTGCGGATCCTGCGCCGGGAGAGCAAGAAGCTGGGCTTCACGTCCTCCTTCTCGATCTACGACGCGGCCGACTCGAAGCGCCTCATGGCGCTCGTCTGCCGCGATCTGGACCTCGACCCGAAGAAGTTCCCGCCGAAGTCGTTCAGCGCGAAGATCTCGAACCTGAAGAACGAGCTGATCGACGAGGAGGACTTCGCCGCGCAGGCGGCGGACGGCTTCGAGAAGACGCTCGCCGAGGCGTACGCGATGTACCAGTCGCGGCTCCGCGAGGCCAACGCCCTCGACTTCGACGACATCATCATGACCACCGTCCACCTTCTCCAGGCGTTCCCGGACGTGGCCGACCACTACCGCCGCCGCTTCCGGCACGTGCTGGTCGACGAGTACCAGGACACCAACCACGCGCAGTACACCTTGGTGCGCGAGCTGGTGGGCACCGCGGAGAACGCCCCCGAGGAGGGCGTCGCCGAGCTGTGCGTCGTGGGTGACGCAGACCAGTCGATCTACGCCTTCCGCGGCGCCACGATCCGCAACATCCTCCAGTTCGAGGAGGACTACGCCGACGCCACCACGATCCTGCTGGAGCAGAACTACCGCTCCACACAGACGATCCTCTCCGCGGCGAACGCGGTGATCGAGCGGAACCAGAACCGCCGCCCGAAGAACCTGTGGACCGAGGCCGGCGCCGGCGCGACCATCACCGGCTACGTGGCCGACACCGAGCACGACGAGGCGCAGTTCGTCGCCGACGAGATCGACCGGCTGACGGACGCGGGGGACGCCAAGGCCGGGGACGTCGCCGTCTTCTACCGGACCAACGCCCAGTCCCGTGTCTTCGAAGAGATCTTCATCCGCGTCGGGCTGCCCTACAAGGTCGTCGGCGGCGTGCGCTTCTACGAGCGCAAGGAGGTCCGCGATGTGCTGGCCTATCTGCGGGTGCTCGCCAACCCCGAGGACACCGTGCCGCTGCGCCGCATCCTCAATGTGCCCAAGCGGGGCATCGGGGACCGCGCCGAGGCCATGATCGACGCGCTGTCGCTGCGCGAGAAGATCAGCTTCGCGCAGGCGCTGCGGCGGGTGGACGAGGCGTACGGCATGGCCGCCCGCTCGTCCAACGCGGTCAAGCGCTTCAACGTCCTGATGGAGGAGCTGCGCACGATCGTCGAGTCCGGGGCCGGTCCCGCGACCGTGCTGGAGGCGGTCCTGGAGCGCACGGGCTATCTCGCCGAGCTCCAGGCGTCCACCGACCCGCAGGACGAGACCCGCATCGAGAACCTCCAGGAGCTGGCCGCCGTGGCCCTGGAGTTCGAGCAGGAGCGGTCCGTCGAGGGCGCCGAGAGCCCCGGCACGCTGGCGGAGTTCCTGGAGAAGGTCGCGCTGGTCGCCGACTCGGACCAGATCCCCGACGAGGACACCGAGGGCACCGGCGTCATCACGCTGATGACCCTGCACACGGCGAAGGGCCTGGAGTTCCCCTGCGTCTTCCTCACCGGCATGGAGGACGGCGTCTTCCCGCACATGCGGGCCCTCGGCCAGACCAAGGAGCTCGAGGAGGAGCGGCGGCTCGCCTACGTCGGCATCACGCGGGCGCGCGAGCGGCTGTATCTGACCCGGGCGAGCATGCGCAGCGCGTGGGGCCAGCCCGCGTACAACCCGCCGTCGCGCTTCCTGGAGGAGATCCCCGAGCAGTACGTGCAGTGGCGCCGCACCGGCCCGGCGACACCGTCGGCGTCGATGAGCGCGGTCTCCGGTCTGACGTCCGGGTTCTCGTCCTCGCGCGGTGGCGGCGGCGCCAAGGCGGGCCCGAGCGGTTTCGCGACGCGGCGCACCAAGGACCGTCCGGTGGTGGCCCTCGCCATCGGGGACCGGGTCACGCACGACTCGTTCGGACTCGGCACGGTCGTCGGGGTGAAGGGCAGCGGTGACAACGCCGAGGCGACGGTCGACTTCGGCGAGGAGAAGCCGAAGCGGCTCCTGCTGCGCTACGCGCCGGTCGAGAAGCTTTAGCCTGTCCGGCGGATCGTGGGGGCGCACCACCGCTGCGCGGCGGTGTCCGGGGGCGCCGGACGGGCTGGTTTCGGCTGAGCTCAGCCCGTCCGGGCGTGTCGGTTACGCCGGACGGGTTGTCGCGCTTACGTCGGGTCGAGGCCCTGGCCGCGCAGCCACGGCAGCGGGTCGACGGCGGAGCCGCCCGGCCGTACCTCGAAGTGCAGGTGCGGTCCGGTGGAGTTGCCGGAGCTGCCGGAGTAGGCGATGACGTCCCCGGCCTTGACCGGGCCGGACCGCAGCTTGGTGCTGCTCAGGTGGCAGTACCAGGTCTCGACGCCCTCGGGTGAGGTCACTATGGCCATGTTTCCGTAGGCCACGTTGTACTGCGTGCGGACGGTGCCGTCGGTGGCGGCCATGACGGGGGTGCCGTAGCCGACGGGGAAGTCGATGCCGGTGTGCGTCGACATCCAGTTGACGCCCGCCTGGCCGTAGTAGGCACTGAGCCCGTGCTGTGCCACGGGCAGCGCGAACTTCGGCCGCTCGGCCTCCTTGCGGGCCGCCTCCTCCGCCTTGCGCTTGCGCTCTTCCTCCTGGCGCGTCTTGAGGTCGATGCGCTCCTGGGTGCGGCTGGCGCGGCTGGCGAAGTCGTCGGCGCCCTTGCTGAGGCTCGCGAGCTGGGTGTCCAGCTTGTTGTTGGCCATGGCGGGCTTGATGGCGGAGGGGTCCGGGGCGGTGGCCGCCTGGGTCTGCTTGGTGTCGCTCTGCCCGCCGGTGGAGACAGAGGCGGCGGCGATGCCGGCGACGCCCATGACGGCGACCGAGGGCACGGCGACGGTCAGCAGCGCCTTGCGGCGCGGGCGGTAACCGGCCTTCGCGGGCGCGCCCTTGCGGCGGCTGCGGCCCTGGCCGCTGCGCGTCTCCTCGGGTGCGTCCTCGGGCCGGTCGTCCCGGCGCGGCGGTGCGGTCACCGCTTCCATGGTCCGGGTCTCGGCGTCGGCGACGACACGCGGCCCGGGCTCCGTGCCCGCCGTGGTGTCGGTGTCGCAGCCGGAGTCGAAGCCGGTGCCGTAGTGGGGATCGAAGCCGCTGTCGGAGCCCGGCGCGTTCAGCTCCGCGAGACCGAGGTCGGTCATGACGGTCGCGTCGTGCGGGGTCTCGTGCGGCTGTTCGCGCGTGGCCTCGTGGCCGTGACCGGGGCCGGCTCCGTGCGTGTCGTCAGGGGTCGCGTACGCGCTGGTGTCCCACGTCTGCGTCTGACCGCTCATGTCCCATTGGCCGGAGGTGTCCCAGCCCTGGAACTGACCGGACGTGTCCCACGTCTGGGTCTGGGGGTGCTCCTGGCCCGGGAACGCCGACTGGGGCTGGAACCCGCCCTGCGTGTGCCCGGCCGTGTCCCACTGCCCAGAGGTGTCGTACGAGCTGCCCGCACCCCAGGCGTTCGCGTCCCACTGGCCGGTCGTGGTGGTGTCCCACTGCCCGGTCTGCTGCGCGGCGCTGAAGTCCCAGGTCTGGGTCTGGCCGGTGACTCCCCACTGACTGGTGGTGTCCCATTGGCCTGTGGTGTCCCACTGCCCGGTGTCATAGCCGCCATAGGGGGCATAACCCTGCTGGGTGCCCTGCTGCTCATGCGCCGGGTAATGCCCGTAGGCATCGGGAGTGGGAACGGTCGGGGTTGGGCCCGCCGACGGGTGACGGTCGTTCACCACCACTTCCATTTCGCCTCGGCAGCAGGTGAATTAGCGGCGACTGTACCCGGCGGTACGGGACGGCGACAATCTTCGTCACGTTTCGATCCCTCGGGGTCCGGGCATTTGGCCGCCTTTCGGTGGACTGAACCCCGAGGAATAGGTTTGACGTTCGATATATGTTCGAAGTGATCGCCGATTGTGCGAGGGACCAGCCGGTCGGCCGGCTGGGCACCCGGGTCAGGCGACCGAGGACGTTCCCGTCGCGTCGGCCACCGCTTCCTCGGCGGCCAGCGCCTGCCGGATGCCGGCCGCGATCGCCCAGTGGACCGGCAGCGCGAGATGCCCGACGCCGCTCACCCGCACATTGCGCGCCGACAGATCCGGATGATCGATTCGAGCCGTCTCGACGGGGACCATGATTTGGTCCAGGTCGCTCCAGAAGGCGATGAAATGCGTACGGCAATCGGGGGCGGGCCGGGACAGTTCCGCGATGACCTCCGAATCGGGACGCATCTGCCGTACGAGGGGGTGTGCGGACATCAGGGGTGCCACGGTCGTGCCGCGGTGCGGAGTGCCGAGTGTGACGAGGGTGCGGACCCGGGTGTCCCCACCGAGCCGCTGGACGTAGTAGCGGGCGATCAGGCCGCCGAGGCTGTGCCCCACGATGTCGATCCGCTCCTGGTCCGTCCGCCCGCAGATCTCCTCGATATGCCCTCCCAGCACCGCGGCCGCCGTGCGGAGGTCGCCGGTCAGGGGCGAGTGGTTGAGGGAGGAGACCTGGGCCCAGCCGTGCCGCCGCAGCGAACGGCGCAGCAGGACGAAGACCGAGCGGTTGTCGATGAAGCCGTGCAGGAGGAGCACGGGCGGGTGGTGCGGCTCGACGGGCGCGGGCGTGGGTGCCGGTGCGGGTGAGGGAGCGGTTGCCGGTGGGGGCGGTGCGGGGGGCGGGGACGGGGGCGCGGGCGGTACGGGCAGGGGCGGCGGGCGGCGTTCCTGCGCCAGGCCGGTCGGATAGAGCAGCAGATGACCCGCGAGGATCAACAGCTCCCACACCGTGGACCGCACCAGCGCCGCCGAAGGGCGAACGAGGGTGGGGAAGAAAAAGGGCAGGGCCCCCATGGCCGACCTCCTGAACTGCGCACAGCAGGCGGCTCCGTCCCCCGTGTGCACTCGTGGCGGCTGCGCGGCGACGTTCGTCGCCCCGCCTGCCGTGCGGCCCGGGCGGGGCGAGTGCCATTGCGGCCGCAGCGCGGCTCCCGTCGCGACCACCGCGCCCGGCTGCTCGGTGGCCCGGGCGGCCGGACGGCCCACCGGGCGCGGAGGTGCGGGCGCGGTGTGTAGCGAACGTGTTGAACATGTTGTCCCACGTGTGATTTCCCCCTCGCTCTCCTCCGTGAAACGGCGGGGTGCGGGATGCTGGCGATAACGTTCGTTCACTTCCCCGGCCTCCGGGCCCGGGACCTCGGCCGGTGACGGCAGTCGTAGATGGAGGCAGTGATGGGAGTGACCGGTCCGATCCGCGTGGTGGTGGCCAAGCCGGGACTCGACGGCCACGATCGCGGCGCCAAGGTCATCGCGCGTGCGCTGCGCGACGCCGGCATGGAGGTCATCTACACCGGGCTGCACCAGACGCCCGAGCAGATCGTCGACACCGCGATCCAGGAGGACGCCGACGCGATCGGCCTGTCCATCCTCTCCGGCGCCCACAACACGCTGTTCGCGAAGGTGATCGAGCTGCTGCGGGAACGCGAAGCGGAGGACATCAAGGTCTTCGGTGGCGGCATCATCCCGGAGGCGGACATCGCTCCGCTCAAGGCGCAGGGGGTCGCGGAGATCTTCACCCCCGGCGCGACCACGACGTCGATCGTCGAGTGGGTCAACGCCAACGTCCGCCAGCCGGTGTGATCATCGGGCAGCACCGTTCCGCTTGACGGGCGCTCGGCCCCGCGCGGCGGGGGCGAGCGTTCCGTCAGGTGCCGGTGGTAATCCCCGAGTCGCTCGGGAATCCGCCCCGGCCGGGACGGGCGCACAAGGCCGCTACCCCGCGAGCTCCGCTCGCATCGTGGCGCGCAGCCGCAGTGTGCCGACGAGGCGTTGGAAGGCTTCGGACCAATAGGCGACAGCGCCGGGGGCGCCCGTGCCGTCCTGGGGGTCGTCGGGAAGGGCCGTCAGGACCTCCAGGCGATCGGCCTCGACCGGGTCGAGGCAGCGCTCGGCCAGGCCCATCACGCCGCTGAAGCTCCAGGGGTAGCTGCCCGCGTCCCGGGCGATGTCCAGGGCGTCGACGACCGCTCTCCCCAGCGGCTCCGCCCACGGCACCGCGCAGACCCCGAGCAGCCGGAACGCCTCCGACAGCCCGTGGGTGGCGATGAACTCCGCCACCCACTCCGCCCGTTCCGCCGCCGGCAGCGCGGACAGCAGCTTCGCGGGGTCCCGCCACGAGGAGCCCTCGGGGGCGGGCGGTGACGTCGCCGGGCCGAGCAGCGCCCGCGACCATTCCGCGTCCCGCTGCCGGACCGCCGCCCGGCACCACGCGGCGTGCAGGTCCGGCTGCCAGCCGTCGGCGACGGGCAGCGCCACGGCCTCGGCCGCGCTCGTGACCCCGAACCGCTCACACCAGGTGTGCAACGGTGTCGCCTCCACCAACTGGCTCAGCCACCACGACCGCTCGCCCCGCCCCGACGGTGGTTTGGCGACGATGCCGTCCCGCTGCATACCGCCGTCGCACTCGTGCGGTGCCTCGACGGCGATACGCGGCACGCTGCCCCCCGAGCGGTCGAGGCCGACGCAGGAGCGGGCCCGCTCGGCCATCCGGGCCGCGAGCGCGGAGCCGGGGAGGGCGGACAGCAGCTCGGCCGCGGTGGCCCGCACATTGCGGCTGCGGTCGGCCAGGGCCTGCTCGAGGAACGGTTCGTCGGCGAGGGACAGTTCCTCGCGCAGGGAGTCCAGGAACATCAGCCGGTCCTCGGCCCGCTCCGTCGGCCACGTCGTGGCGAGCAACTCCCGCGCACCGGCGGGATCGCGCCGCCGTACGGACGAGAGCAGGGCGACCCGCTCGGAGAACAGCCCCTCCTGCCACATCCGTTGCGCCGCCCCGGCGTCGGAGGGGCGCGTGCCAGGGGCGGGCGCGGGGCCGCCGCGCAGCGCGTACTTCCACTGCGGATTGAGCCGGGCGAGCCACAGGGCGCGGGGCCCGGCCAGGGCGAGCGCCTGCGGCCGCAGGTCCGAGCGGGCCCGGGCCGCTTCGAGCAGGGCGGGCAGCAACGCGGCGGGCGCTCGGTAACCATGACCGTTGGCGGCGGCCAGCCACTGGGGCAGCAACTCCACGAGGTCGGGCGCGGAACCCCGCCGTCCGGCACCGCCGCCGGGGCCGGCCCGGTCGGCGAGCAGCAGCTCCAGCCGCCGCCGGGCGGCGGGCGGCAGCGACGGCCGCGGGTCCTCGGGCGCGGCCTCGGGAAGCTCCCTGGCGGCGACCGGCAACAGCCCGGCGCGCCGCTGCACGGTATACAGCGCGGCGACGTCCAGCAGCGCCGCGGCGGCGTCCTGCCCGGGGCGCGGCGGGGTGGGCGGAGTGCGCCGCTCGGTGCCGAGCAGGGCCGTGGTGACGAGCTCGTCCCAGGTGCTGATCATGAGCTTGACCTTCCTGTGGAATGTGGCCTGGAGTGCCGCCGACCGCCGACCGCCGACCGCCGACCGCCGACCGCCGACCGCCGACCGCCGACCGCCGACCGCCGACCGCCGACCGCCGACCGCCGACTGCCGACCGCCGGGCGGCCCGGCCGGGTGGGGCGTCGTCAGAGCGCGACCGGCTCCGGCGCCCATGTGGTCAGGGGAGTGAAGCCCCGGTGGCCGCATTCGCCGAAGACCGTCACCGGGGAGCCGCCGGATATCGCCGCGAGCCGCCACAGGCCCATGCGGTCGCCGCACCGGGGGTCGACGGGGAGCGCCGATCCGCCGTGCGCGTCGGCCAACTGCCAGCCCTGCTCGGGGCCCGGGACCGGGGTCACGGCCGAGACGATCGTGGGCCACGCCTCCAGCCACGGGTCGTCCCGCAAGGCCTCGCCGTAGGCGCGGAGGGCCGCCGCGGCGTCGCCGCCCGCCGGCGGTGCGGGGCTGGGCGCGGGTGCCGCGTGGCGGGTGCCCAGCGCGGCACGCAAGGGCCGCGCGGCCGGGTAGTACGCGATGTCCGCGTCCAGGGCGAGCCCTGTGGGCAGGGACAGCTCGGGCGCCCGTCCGCCCGCTCCGTAGGACAGGAGCAGGGCCGTCCGGCCCGTGGACCGGCCGTGCAGCCAGATCTTCCGGGTGACCAACCGGCCGTCGTCGCTGTCCTGTTGCGCCAGGACGAGCCAGAGATCGCGGACAGGGGCGGTGGTCGCCAGCAGGGCCGCCGCGTCCGAGGTGATGCCGACCCGGGTGCGCACCGTCGCGGCCAGCGCCTCGGGCAGCCGGTCGAGGTGCAGATAGCCCTGATTGAGGGTGTGCAGCAACGCGCACTCCTCCAGCAACCGCGCGGCCCGGTCCGCACCGGAGCCGGTCACGGACGCCAACTCCCGCACCCGCGCGGCCAACCCGGGCGCCTGCGCGTCGACCATGCGGGCCGCCGTCTCCTCCCACGGCCCGTACGAGCCGCTGTCGGCGGCGGCGAGGCCGCCCCGCAACAGGTCGGTGAGCCGCTGCTCCAACTCCGTGGCCCCGGCGGCGATCCGCTGCGCGCGGCGCTCGGAGCGGCGGCGGGCCGCTTCGGTGTACACGGACGCCGGGCCATCGGCCGGTGGCTGTGGCTGTGGCTCGGCGGCACGCTCCGCGCGCTGCCGCCGCCGCGCCAGCCATTCCCCGGCCCAGCCGGGCGGCTCGGCGTCGGCGGGGACGGCGCCCTCGCCCTCCGTCCACAGCAGCAGCAGGCCCAGAGCGTGCTTGCACGGGAACTTGCGGCTCGGGCACGAGCAGTGGAAGCCGGACCCCCCACCGTGCCCGGACAGGTCCACGACCGTCCGGTACGGCTTGCTCCCACTGCCCGCGCACTCCCCCCAGACCGCGCCCGCGCCCCCCTCCGTACGCGCTCCCGCGGCCGACCACGGGCCGGGCGCCGCGAGCTTGGCGCCCGCCTTGCGTGATGCGGCGTCAGGAGCCAGCGCGAGCACCTGTTCCGCCGTCCAGCGTTCCCCCTGCGGATTCATGTCAACGAAGCTAGGCCCACCCACTGACAATCGCTCTGACCAGCGGTTTCGTGCTGGCGAGGCCGATTGTCAGTGGGTGGGTGCATGGTGGTTCACGTATCCCGGAACCGCACGACGAGGGGGACTTGTGACCGTGCCCGGAACTGAGACCGAAGCCCTGCGACCGCACGCGGAGGACGCCTTCGCCGAGGAGCTGAGGGCCCTCGCGGCGACCGACGACCGGCCCCGGCCCGAGCGTTGGCGGATGTCGCCGTGGGCCGTCGCCACGTATCTGCTCGGCGGCACGCTGTCCGACGGCACCGTCATCACACCGAAGTACGTCGGCCCGCGCCGCATCGTCGAGGTCGCCGTCACCACGCTCGCCACCGACCGGGCGCTGCTCCTGCTCGGGGTGCCCGGCACCGCCAAGACATGGGTGTCCGAGCATCTGGCCGCCGCCGTCAGCGGCGACTCCACCCTCCTCGTCCAAGGCACGGCGGGCACACCGGAGGAGGCGATCCGCTACGGGTGGAACTACGCCCGGCTCCTCGCCCACGGCCCCAGCCGGGAGGCGCTCGTGCCCAGCCCCGTCATGCGCGCCATGGCCGAGGGCAGGACGGCGCGCGTCGAGGAGCTCACCCGGATCCCGGCCGACGTGCAGGACACGCTCATCACCATCCTGTCCGAGAAGACCCTGCCGATCCCCGAGTTGGGCCAGGAAGTGCAGGCCGTGCGCGGATTCAATCTGATCGCCACGGCCAACGACCGGGACCGCGGTGTCAACGAACTGTCCAGCGCGCTGCGCCGCCGCTTCAACACCGTCGTCCTGCCCCTGCCCGCCACCGCCGACGCCGAGGTCGACATCGTCGCCCGCCGCGTCGACCAGATCGGCCGGTCGCTCGACCTGCCCGCGGGCCCCGAGGGGCTCGCCGAGATCCGGCGCGTCGTCACCGTCTTCCGCGAACTGCGCGACGGGGTCACCATCGACGGGCGTACGAAGCTCAAGTCGCCCTCGGGCACGCTCTCCACCGCCGAGGCCATCTCCGTCGTCACCGGTGGCCTGGCGCTCGCCGCGCACTTCGGCGACGGCGTGCTGCGCGCGGGCGACATGGCGGCCGGGATCCTCGGCGCGGTCGTCCGCGACCCGGCGGCGGACCGGCTCGTCTGGCAGGAGTACCTGGAAGCGGTCGTCCGCGAACGGGACGGCTGGAAGGACTTCTACCGCGCGTGCCGCGAGGTCTCCGTATGAGCGGGCCCACCCCGGTGCTGCTGGGCGTACGCCATCACGGCCCGGGCTCCGCGCGGGTCGTGATGGCGGCGCTCGACCAGTGCGCGCCCAGCGCGGTGCTCATCGAGGGACCGCCCGAGGCGGACGCGATCGTTCACCTGGCGGCCGACCCCGGCATGCGTCCGCCCGTCGCGCTGCTCGCCCACGCCACGGACGACCCGGGGCGGGCCGCGTTCTGGCCGTTCGCCGAGTTCTCCCCGGAGTGGGTGGCCATCCGGTGGGCCCTCGCCCATGACGTGCCGGTCCGCTTCATCGACCTGCCCGCCGCGCATTCGCTCGCGCTGACCCGCGCGGGCCGGGGCCCGTCGCCGGTGCCCGCCGACGACGCTCCGGGCTCCCCGGACCGGCCCTCCGGCCCCTGCCCGGCGCCCCGCCTCGATCCCCTGGCCGCGCTCGCGGCAGCCGCCGGGTACGACGACGCGGAGCTGTGGTGGGAGGACGCCGTCGAGCACCGCCGCGCCGGAAGCCGGTCGGGTGGCGACGCGCTCGCGCCCTTCCAGGCCATCGCCGAGGCCATGGCCGAGCTGCGCGCCACCTTCGGCGACAGCGGGTGCGACAGCGATACCCGCACCGACAACGAGACCGGCACCGACAGCGGATGCGACGGCGGATGCGAAGGGGGCAGCGACGCCACGCGCGAGGCGCACATGCGGCTCAAGCTGCGCGAAGCCCGACGCGAGTTCGGGGACGGGATCGCCGTCGTCTGCGGAGCCTGGCACGTGCCGGCCCTCACCGAGAAGCGGACCGTCACGGCCGACCGGCAGGCTCTCAAGGGGCTGCCGAAGGTCAAGCCCCAGCTCAGCTGGGTGCCGTGGACCAACCGCCGGCTCTCCCGCCACAGCGGATACGGGGCGGGCATCGCCTCACCCGGTTGGTACGGCCATCTCTTCCACGCCCCGGACCGGCCCGTCGAGCGATGGATGACCACCGTCGCCCGGCTGCTGCGCGAGGAGGACCACCCCGTCTCCTCGGCCCACGTCATCGAGGCCGTCCGGCTCGCCGATACCCTCGCGGCCATGCGGGGCCGCCCCCTGGCCGGACTCACCGAGACCACCGACGCGGTCCGGGCGGTGATGTGCGACGGCTCCGACGTCCCGCTCGCGCTCGTACGGGACCGGCTCGTCGTGGGGGACGTACTCGGCGAGGTTCCCGAATCGGCGCCGGCCACGCCTCTCCAGCGCGACCTGTCCCGCCTTCAGCGCACCCTGCGCCTCAAACCCGAGGGTCAGGAGCGGGATTGGGAGCTCGACCTGCGCAAGGACACCGACGCCGCGCGCAGCCGGTTGCTGCACAGGCTGCGGCTGCTCGGCATCGGCTGGGGAGAGCCGGTGCGCTCGCGCGGCGGCCTGGGCACCTTCCGCGAGACATGGCGGCTCCGCTGGGAGCCGGAGCTGTCCGTACGGGTCGCCGAGGCGGGTGTGTGGGGCACGACCGTGGTCGACGCGGCCACCGCCAAGGCCGAGTCCGAGGCCGTCGGGTCCGCGGCGCTCGCCGAGGTCACCACCCTCGCCGAGCGCTGCCTGCTGGCCGCCCTCCCGGACGCCCTCCCCGTTGTGATGCGCGTCCTCGCCGACCGCGCCGCCCTCGACGCCGACGTCGCGCACCTGGCGCAGGCCCTGCCCGCGCTGGTCCGTTCCGTGCGCTACGGCGATGTCCGCCGCAGCGACACCGCCGCCCTCGGCGACGTGGCCACCGGTCTCGCGGAGCGAGTCTTCGTCGGCCTCCCGGCGGCCTGCGCCGGGCTCGATACGGACGCGGCGGAGGAGATGCGGGGGCATCTGGACGCCGTGCACCGATCCGTGGCCCTTCTGGCGGAAGCGCCGGCCCCGGCCCTGGCTGCCTCCATCGACGATCCCACCACCTCGAACGGTCCCGCCGAGCCCGGCTCGTCCGGCATACGGGGGCGCTGGGCCGGTGTGCTCGAGGTGCTCGCCGAGCGGGAGGGGCTGCCCGGGGTGATCCGGGGGCGGGCCGCGCGGCTCCTGCTGGACGACGGACGGCTCGCCGAGGACCGGGCGGCCAGGCTCATGGGTCTCGCCCTCTCGGTCGGCACCGAACCGGCGGAGGCGGCGGCCTGGATCGAGGGGTTCGTCGGCACCGGCGGTTCCGGCGGCATGCTGCTGATCCACGACGAGCGCCTGCTCACCCTCGTCGACGACTGGCTCCTCGGTGTGCCGGCCGAGGCGTTCACGGACGTACTGCCCCTGCTGCGCCGCACCTTCTCCGCGTACGACGCGAGTGTCCGCCGCACGCTGGGTGAGCTCGTCCGCAGGGGCGGCGCGGCCGACGGCACGGCGGCCCGGGGCACGGGCGGCGCCCCCGGCTTCGGCCCGGACCTCGACCCCGGGCGGGCGGCGGCCGTGCTGCCGACAATGCGCTTGCTGCTGGGGATGGAGAGCGGAGGGGACACGGGCGGTAATCCGGCTGCCGGGGCGGGCAGGGACATCGACGCATTGACGCCCGCCATGGCGCGGGCAGGGGGAGCAGGGCAATGACGACGGCGACGACAGCGGCGCGAGCAACGACGGCGACGACGGCGAACGGGACGAGCGGGGCACCCGGCGCGAGTCACGCGAGTCACACGGCCGGAGAGAGCCAGGGCACGGATCCCGCCGCCGAGCGGTTGCGGCGGTGGCGGCTGGTGCTCGGCGGGGAGGGCGGCGGTGACGGCACCGGGTGCGCGCTCGGGGGCACCGACGCCGCCATGGACCGCACCCTGGAGGCGCTCTACGGCTCCGGCCCCGGCTCCGGCCAGGGCTCGGGCGCGGGCCCCGGCGGTGGTCGGCGCGCGGCCGGGCTCGGCGGGTCGGCCCCGCAGGTCGCCCGCTGGCTGGGGGACATCCGGACGTATTTCCCGACGTCCGTCGTCCAGGTGATGCAGCGGGACGCCATCGACCGGCTCGGGCTGTCCGCCCTGCTGCTGGAGCCGGAGATGCTCGAAGCCGTCGAGGCGGATGTACACCTGGTGGGGACGCTCCTGTCCCTCAACAAGGTGATGCCCGAGACCACGAAGGAAACGGCGCGGGCCGTCGTCCGCAAGGTCGTCGAGGACTTGGAGAAGCGCCTCACGGCCCGCACCCGGGCCACGCTGGCCGGCGCCCTGGACCGCTCGGCGCGCATCAGCCGCCCCCGCCACCGGGACATCGACTGGGATCGCACCATCCGGGCCAACCTCAAGAACTATCTGCCCGAGTACGGCACCGTCGTGCCGGAGCGCCTGATCGGTTACGGCCGCGCGGCGCAGTCGGTGAAGAAGGAGGTGATCCTCTGCATCGACCAGTCCGGGTCGATGGCCGCCTCCGTCGTCTACGCCTCGGTCTTCGGTGCCGTCCTCGCCTCGATGCGGTCCCTCGACACCCGCCTGGTCGTCTTCGACACCGCTGTCGTGGACCTCACCGACCAGCTGTCCGATCCTGTGGACGTGCTGTTCGGTACGCAGCTCGGCGGTGGCACGGACATCAACCGCGCTCTCGCCTACTGCCAGTCGCGGATCACCCGGCCGGCCGAGACCGTCGTCGTCCTCATCAGTGATCTCTACGAGGGCGGCATCCGGAACGAGATGCTCAAGCGGGTCGCGGCCATGAAGGCGGCGGGGGTCCGGTTCGTCACGCTGCTCGCGCTGTCCGACGAGGGCGCCCCCGCGTATGACCGTGATCACGCGGCGGCGCTGGCCGCCCTCGGGGCGCCCGCGTTCGCCTGTACGCCCGATCTCTTCCCGGAGGTCATGGCGGCGGCCCTGGAGAAGAGGCCGCTGCCCGTGCCCGAATCCTTTGCCCCGCACGGCGGATCGGGGGCGGCGGGCTGACGAAGACGCGCGGTGTCGGCGGGCGGTGCGTGCCGCCGCCGGTCGGACCCCTGTATACCCATATGAGTACGGGCGCTGTCGCGATCTGTGAGCGTAATCACGGCCTGAGTGTGACCTGCGATTTAGGGACCTCCCTCCCTCGGGGATAACCTGCGAGACGGACATGCCGCGTCAACGGTGAACGTGTGCCGCCCTCGTCAAAGATCGCGTCGTCACGCTGCCTGCGGCACGCCCGCGCAGACAACGAACCGCGATATCCATGGAAAAGGGACTGACGCGCGTGGACCTGTTCGAGTACCAGGCGAGGGACCTCTTCGCCAAGCACGGTGTACCGGTGCTGGCCGGTGAAGTCATCGACACGCCTGAGGCGGCGCGCGAGGCCACCGAGAAGCTGGGCGGCCGTTCGGTCGTCAAGGCGCAGGTGAAGGTCGGCGGCCGCGGTAAGGCCGGCGGCGTGAAGCTTGCTGCCACCCCGGACGAGGCCGTCGCTCGCGCGACGGACATCCTCGGCATGGACATCAAGGGCCACACGGTCCACAAGGTGATGATCGCCGAGACCGCTCCCGAGATCCTCGAGGAGTACTACGTCTCGTACCTCCTCGACCGCACCAACCGCACCTTCCTGGCCATGGCCTCGGTGCAGGGCGGCATGGACATCGAGGAGGTCGCGGAGAAGACCCCCGAGGCCCTCGCGAAGGTCCCGGTCGACTCCAACACCGGTGTCACCATCGAGAAGGCCCGCGAGATCGTCGCCCAGGCGAAGTTCCCGGCCGAGGTGGCCGAGAAGGTCGCCGAGGTCATGGTGACCCTGTGGAAGACCTTCGTCGCCGAGGACGCGCTCCTCGTCGAGGTCAACCCGCTCGCCAAGGTCGCCAACGGCGACATCCTGGCCCTCGACGGCAAGGTCTCGCTCGACGAGAACGCCGACTTCCGCCAGCCGGAGCACGAGGCGCTCGAGGACAAGGCCGCGGCCAACCCCCTCGAGGCGGCCGCCAAGGCCAAGGGCCTGAACTACGTCAAGCTCGACGGTCAGGTCGGTATCATCGGCAACGGCGCGGGTCTCGTCATGAGCACCCTGGACGTCGTCGCGTACGCCGGTGAGAAGCACGACAACGTCAAGCCCGCCAACTTCCTCGACATCGGTGGCGGCGCCTCCGCCGAGGTGATGGCGAACGGCCTCGAGATCATCCTCGGCGACCCGGACGTCAAGTCCGTCTTCGTCAACGTCTTCGGTGGCATCACCGCGTGCGACGAGGTCGCCAAGGGCATCGTCCAGGCGCTGGAGCTGCTCAAGGCCAAGGGCGAGGCCGTCACCAAGCCGCTGGTCGTGCGCCTCGACGGCAACAACGCGGAGCTGGGTCGCAAGATCCTTTCCGACGCCAACCACCCGCTGGTGCAGCGCGTGGACACCATGGACGGCGCGGCCGACAAGGCCGCCGAGCTGGCTGCGGCTAAGTAAAGGACGAGGACTCCACAACCATGGCTATCTTCCTCACCAAGGACAGCAAGGTCATCGTCCAGGGGATGACCGGCGCCACGGGCATGAAGCACACCAAGCTCATGCTGGCCGACGGGACCAACATCGTCGGTGGCGTCAACCCGCGCAAGGCCGGCACGAGTGTCGACTTCGACGGCACCGAGGTGCCCGTCTTCGGCTCCGTCGCCGAGGCGATGGAGAAGACCGGTGCCGACGTGTCGGTGCTCTTCGTGCCGCCGGCCTTCGCCAAGGCCGCCGTCGTCGAGGCGATCGACGCCGAGATCCCGCTGGCCGTCGTGATCACCGAGGGCATCGCGGTCCACGACTCCGCCGCCTTCTGGGCGTACGCGAAGGCCAAGGGCAACAAGACCCGGATCATCGGCCCGAACTGCCCCGGTCTGATCACCCCGGGCCAGTCCAACGCCGGCATCATCCCGGGCGACATCACCAAGCCCGGCCGCATCGGTCTCGTGTCGAAGTCCGGCACGCTGACCTACCAGATGATGTACGAGCTCCGTGACATCGGCTTCTCCTCGGCCGTCGGCATCGGTGGCGACCCGGTCATCGGCACCACGCACATCGACGCGCTCGCCGCGTTCGAGGCCGACCCCGACACCGACCTGATCGTCATGATCGGCGAGATCGGTGGCGACGCGGAGGAGCGGGCCGCGGACTTCATCAAGGCCAACGTCACCAAGCCGGTCGTCGGCTACGTGGCCGGTTTCACCGCGCCCGAGGGCAAGACGATGGGCCACGCCGGTGCGATCGTGTCCGGTTCGTCCGGCACCGCACAGGCGAAGAAGGAGGCCCTCGAGGCCGCGGGCGTGAAGGTCGGCAAGACCCCGTCCGAGACGGCTCGCCTCGCGCGCGCCGCGCTCAGCGCCTGATCCTTACGGATCCCCGGTCGTGGGGGGGGGGGGGGGGGGGGGGGGGGGGGGGGGGGGGGGGGGGGGGGGGGGGGGGGGGAGAGGGGGGGGGGGGGGGGGGGGGGGGGGGGAGGGGGGAGGAA
>NZ_JBVIQR010000016.1:127070-166696 GCF_055576875.1 Streptomyces sp. NPDC033229
GTCTCTCCCCCCGCAAGATCCGCTCACACCTTTGACTCCTGCCGTTCCCCTTTTCCCCCCCCCCCCCCCCTTTCCCCCCCCCCCCCACGCCTGTTTCCCTGCCTGCCCGCCCCTGACGGTGTGTGGAGACCGCCGCTGACGGTGTGCGGACAGCGACTTTTCGGCTCTTCAGCTCGAAAAGGTGCATAAGCGTATCTTGGGCGACACGACGGCTATTTGCCCGCTACCAGGACGAAAGCCCTGTTGTTGGCAGCATGGCACCGTGACCCAAAATGCCGATCGCAGCACGTCGTTGCCGACGCGCGGCCGGCCCGCGGCAAGCGTTCCGCCCGTCGTGGGCACCGCCTTCTTCGACGGGATGATCGCCGCGGGCCTGGGCCTCGGAGCGTTCGCCGTGGGCGTCCTGGCGCTGTGGATCTCGGCGCCGTACCCCGACGGCGGACCCGCGGGGGCGCTGCGCATCGCCGCCGACCTGTGGCTGCTGGCGCACGGCGCCGATCTCGTCCGGACCGAGACGCTCTCCGGGGCGCCCGCGCCACTCGGCCTGACGCCGCTGCTGCTCACGGCGCTGCCGTGCTGGCTGCTCTATCGAACGGCGCGGCACGCGCTGGACGTTCCGTGCGGGGACGACGACGCGCGGGCGGCGACGGTGCCGGGGGTGCCGGATGTGACCGATGCGACGGATGCGACGGACGTCGCGGACGAGCCCGGGACCTCGGGCGCGTCGGACGCCTCGGATGCTTCGCAGGCCCCGGACCCGTCCGCCGGGCCGGACCTGTCCGCCGGGCTCACGCCGCGTACGGCGATCCTGGCCATGGCCGGCGGTTATCTGCTGGTGGGCGTGTGCGCGGTGCTCTTCGCCTCCTCGGGGACCGTGCGGGTCGCGCCCTGGAGCGCGCTGCTGCATCTGCCCGTGTTCGCGGTGGTGACCGTCGCGGCGGGTGTGTGGACGGCTGAGGGCTGCCCCGGCTGGCCCCGGTCGGGGCGCGTGCGCCAGGTGGTGAACGTGCTGCCCGCGCGGTTGCGCCGGTGGTTCACCCGCCGCCGGATGACCGCGGCGGTACGGGCCGGGACGGCCGCGACGGCCGTGCTGTTCGGCGGTGCCGCGCTGCTGCTGGCGGGGTCGCTGGTGTGGCACGCGGCGGAGGCCCACGACTCGTTGGTCTACCTGACGGAGGACTGGTCGGGGCGGGCGGCGGTGTTGCTGCTGTGCGCGGCGCTGCTGCCCAACGCGGTCGTCTGGGCGGCGGCGTACGGGCTGGGGCCCGGGTTCACGGTCGGCGCGGGCAGTGTGGTCGCTCCGCTGGGCGCGGTCGCCTACCCCGCGCTGCCGAGCTTCCCGCTGCTCGTGGCGATCCCGTCGCCGGGTGACGCGGGGCCGCTGATGCTGGTGGTGGCGGCGTTGCTGTCGGTCGCGGCGGGGGCGGCGGTCGCCCGCTTCGCCGTCCCGCGGCCGCCCGCCGTGGTGGGTGTGTGGGAGGTCGCCATGATCGCCGCCCTCGCCGCCGTCGTCTGCGCGGCGTTGACCAGCGCCCTGGCGTTCGCCGCCTCCGGCGCCCTCGGCTCGGCCACGCTCGCGACCGTCGGCCCGCCGTGGTGGCTCTCCGGCGGGGCGGCGCTGGCCTGGACCTCCTCGATCGGTGTTCCGGGGGCGTTGGTGCTGCGCTGGCTCCGGCGGGGTGCGGTGGTGGAACGGCTGCGACCGCAACGTTCCCCGGCCGTGGGCCGGCCCGCGCCGGCGCCGGCCACCAAGACGGCCACCAAGACGGCCACCAAGGAGAAGGGGCCCCGGTGGTGGACGGGAGGGGCGCTCGTCCGGGGTGTGGCCGGCTGGCTGGGCTTCGGGGCGCGGCCTGGCGGCGGTGACGGTGACGGCACGGCGGCCACGCCCGTCGCCACCTCTGTCGTGGGGCCCGGGCTGCCCGCGCTGGCCCTGCCGGGTGTGAGGTCGGCCCGGGGGGACGGGACGCCCCCCGCGCCCCCCGCTGCCGGTACGCCGCCGAAGCAGGCGAAGCCGAAGGCGCTGGTGGCCGCGTTGCCGGTCCGCCCGGCCCGCGCCACCGGGCCGGCGTCGGAACCGGAATCGGAGCCGCAGGTGGCGACCGAACGGTCGTGGTGGCCCGGCATGCTGCCGGGGAAGGGCCGCCCGAGCCGCAAGGAGCGCAAGCGCGGTGAGGCGGCCGATCGTGAGCGTCGGCAGGTCCGTGCGGAGGGGGAGGCGACGGCGAGCGGCAAAGAGGCCGGTGAGGACGGCCCGGGCGGCGGCAGCAAGGACGGCGGCAAGGCTCGGGCGCTCCGGGGCAACCTGGCTGAGCGGTTCGGGCGCGAGATCAGGCCCGGTCGGAGCCGCAAGGGCCCCGAGCCGCGGGAGGGCGGCAAGGACGCCGCCGGGGACGCCAAGGTCCGGGCAGGCCGGGTGAATCTGGCTGAACGCGTGGGCCGTGAGATTCGAGCCGGGCGCAGGAGCCGGGCGGACCGCAGGGGCGGGGGAGACCGCGAGACCAAGGAGGAGGGCGGCAAGGGGCGGGGGGACCGTAAAAAACGCAGGCCCCGCCACGCGGCGCCGCCCACCCCGACGTCCTCCCCCACGCACCCGGGCGCACCGGACTGGCACGACAACCGCGCCCGGCAACTCCGCTGGGCCGCCCTCAAAGACACCGGCGGCGGCCTCATGCCCGACTTCGAGCCCCGCGACGCGACCAAGCCGACTGCCGACTGACGGCCTGTGACGGCTCGCCTGCGGCGCCGCCTGCGGCGAGCGGTGCGGGTCTTCGGCTGCGGGCCGTCGTTGCCGCCTGCGGCGGCGGGCGCCCTGCGGGCGCGTCCTCAAGCGCCGGACGGGCTTGATTGGGCTGGGCTCAGCCAAGCCAGCCCGTCCGGCGCTTGAGGACACAGCACAGCAGCCCGTCCGACGCTTGAGGACACCGCCGCGCAGCGGTGGTGCACCCCATGACCCGCCCGGCGCGCAGCCGTCCGCTCAGTCCTTCTCGCCCAGAAGCGGACGCAGCTGCTTCGGGAGGTGGTTCTCGCAGGCCTGGCGGGAGGTTTGGGTGAGGGCGTCGTCGACGCAGGTGTAGTAGTCGCTGTAGACGAACTGGAAGGTGTACGTCGCCGCCACGATGGCCAGTGCGAGGCCGCCCGTGACCAGGCCGCTCACGGCCGCCGTCGTCTGCGGGCGGGAGGCGGTGGAGGTGGGGGCGCCGTTCGGCGGGGGTGGGATGTCCGGGTCCGTGCGCTGGGGCTTGGGCTTGGCGCGGAGGGCGCTGATGCCCCAGTAGAGGGAGAGGGCGCCGAGGAGTAGGGCCACCTGGGGGATGCTGAACAGGGCGAAGAAGAAACCCCACATGCCGGCGAGCAGGGCGTATCGGGCCCGCCGCTGGGCCGGGTCGGTGGGATCCCATCGGAGGCCGCCCCCGCCCGGGCCGCCGCCGGAGGGGTTCGGGCCGCCCGGGCCCTTGCCGCCGCCGAAGCCGCCGCCCTGGCGGCCCGGCTGGCGGCTGCTCCACTCACTGCCCCACGCCGGGGGCGGGTCCTGGCCCTCGCGGCCGTCCTCGGGGCCTTCCCCGGACCCCTCCCCGGACCCGGAGGAGCCGCCCTCCGGCCCGCGCCGCGGCTGCCACGGCCGGTCCGGACGGCCCTCGGGCGGCGCGGCGAAGGGGTTGTCCCGCTGCTCGTCGGACGGCGACGGTGAGGACGGCGTCTGTTCATCGCGCTCGTGCGACATGCGGGCGTTCCTCATCACTGTCCTCCGATGGACGCGGCGGACGCGGTGGACGCGGTGGGCAGCGAGAGGCGGTGAGCCGCGTGGCGGCGTCGGTCCGGCATGTGGAGTGTGTCTTCCCCTTGTGTCGGGCGGTGTCGGCGTCGGTCGGCGTGTCGGCTTCTGCGTCGGCGGTGTCGGAGGCGGTGTCGGGTGCGGTCGGACGTGTCGGCGTCCGCCGACGTCCCGGCGGGCCCCGCGAGCCCCGCGGACCCCGCACACCGCAGGTCCCGCGACTCCCGCACATCGAACGTACGGCGGCGTGCCCGGATTCCGCGTCCGGATTCCGCGCGTCGCCCCGGCGCGTCGCGGCCGCACGCCCTTACCGCGTGATGACCGCGTGGTGCCGCATCCGTACATCGCCTCCGCACATGACTTCGTGCGCTGCTTCCAGACGCTACCTTCCGCGCGCGCCCCCGTCCCGTGGGGGCCGTTCGGAGTGCCGGTATCGTTGCTGGCGGTCGGCGGCTTCGTAGAGTCCCCCGTATTCGGGGACCCCTCCGTCTCGTACGACCATACAAACCGCATCACCCGCGAGAAAGGGCCCCGCTGTGGCCTCCCCCCCTCCCGCGACTCCCGGCCCCCGGCGGCACCCCGCCCCCGCCCGTCTCGTCGTGCTCGTCTCCGGTTCGGGGACGAATCTGCAGGCCCTGCTCGACGCGATCGCCGCCGATCCGGTCGGCTACGGCGCCGAGGTGGTGGCCGTGGGCGCCGACCGGGACGGCATCGCCGGGCTGGAGCGGGCCGAGCGCGCCGGGCTGCCCGCGTTCGTCTGCCGGGTGAAGGACCACCCGACGCGGGACGCGTGGGACCGCGCGCTGACCGAGGCGACGGCGGCGTACGAGCCCGATCTCGTCGTCTCCGCCGGTTTCATGAAGATCGTGGGCAAGGAGTTCCTCGCCCGCTTCGAGGGCCGCGTGGTCAACACCCACCCGGCCCTGCTGCCGAGCTTTCCCGGCGCCCACGGTGTGCGCGACGCGCTCGCGTACGGCGCGAAGGTGACCGGCTGCACCGTCCACTTCGTCGACGACGGCGTCGACACCGGCCCGATCATCGCCCAGGGCGTGGTCGAGGTCCGGGACGAGGACGACGAATCCGCCCTGCACGAGCGGATCAAGGAAGTCGAGCGAGAGCTGCTCGTCGATGTCGTGGGGCGCCTGGCCCGTAACGGCTACCGCATAGAGGGACGAAAGGTAAGAATCCCGTGACCGTCGAAGGTACGACCGCCGAAGGTACGAAGCGGCCCATCCGGCGCGCGCTGGTCAGCGTCTACGACAAGACGGGGCTGGAGGAGCTGGCCCGCGGGCTGCACGCGGCGGGCGTCCAGCTCGTCTCGACCGGCTCGACAGCCGGCCGGATCGCGGCGGCCGGGGTCCCGGTCACCAAGGTCGAGGAGCTGACGGGCTTCCCCGAGTGCCTGGACGGGCGGGTCAAGACCCTGCACCCGCGCGTGCACGCCGGCATCCTCGCCGACCAGCGGCTCGACTCGCACCGTGAGCAGCTCGCCGAGCTGGACATCGCGCCCTTCGAGCTGGTGATCGTCAACCTCTACCCGTTCCGGGAGACCGTCGCCTCGGGCGCCGCCCCCGACGAGTGCGTCGAGCAGATCGACATCGGCGGTCCGTCGATGGTCCGCGCCGCCGCCAAGAACCACCCCTCCGTCGCCGTGGTCGTCATTCCCGACCGCTACGCCGACGTGCTGAAGGCCGCCTCCGACGGGGGCTTCGACCTGACGCAGCGCAAGCGGCTCGCCGCCGAGGCGTTCCAGCACACGGCCGCCTACGACGTGGCCGTGGCGAACTGGTTCGCCGACGACTACGCGGCCGACGAGGGCCCCTGGCCGGACTTCACCGCCGTCACCTACGCCCGCAAGCAGGTCCTGCGCTACGGCGAGAACCCGCACCAGCCCGCCGCGCTCTACACCGACGGCACGGGCAAGGGCCTCGCGTACGCGGAGCAGCTGCACGGCAAGGAGATGTCGTACAACAACTACGTCGACACCGAGGCCGCGCGCCGGGCGGCGTACGACCACACCGACCCCTGCGTCGCGATCATCAAGCACGCCAACCCGTGCGGCATCGCCATCGGTTCCGATGTCGCCGAGGCCCACCGCAAGGCCCACGAGTGCGACCCGCTGTCCGCGTTCGGCGGCGTGATCGCCGTCAACAGCCCCGTGTCGGTCGCCATGGCCGAGCAGGTCGCCGAGATCTTCACCGAGGTCATCGTCGCCCCGGCCTACGAGGACGGCGCGGTCGAGGTGCTCGCCCGCAAGAAGAACATCCGCGTGCTGCGCTGCGCCGACGCCCCCGCGGCGCACGGCGAGACCCGTCCCGTCGAGGGCGGCGTCCTGGTGCAGGTCAAGGACCGGCTCCAGGCCGAGGGCGACGACCCGGCCAACTGGACGCTCGCCACGGGCGAGGCGCTGTCCGCCGACGAGCTCGCCGAGCTGGCCTTCGCCTGGCGCGCCTGCCGCGCGGTGAAGTCCAACGCGATCCTGCTGGCCAAGGGCGGCGCGACCGTCGGCGTCGGCATGGGCCAGGTCAACCGCGTCGACTCCGCGAAGCTGGCCGTCCAGCGGGCGGGCGAGGAGCGCGCCCAGGGCTCGTACGCCGCCTCGGACGCCTTCTTCCCCTTCCCCGACGGGCTGGAGGTGCTGACCGCCGCCGGCATCAAGGCCGTGGTCCAGCCGGGCGGTTCGGTCCGTGACGAGCAGGTCGTGGAGGCCGCGAAGGCGGCGGGCGTGACGATGTACCTCACCGGTACGCGCCACTTCTTCCACTAGGGCCTCCGGCGGTTCTTCGGCTGCGGCCCCGTTTTACCGCCTGCGGCGGTGGGCGCCCTGCGGGCGCGTCCTCGATCGCCGGACGGGCTGAATTCAGTCCGTCCGGCGATCGAGGGCACAGCACAGCAGCCCGTCCGGCGCTTGAGGACAAGGCCGGACGGACGCGCTCAGTAGCGAGGACGCTGGAACCACTCGGACGACACGCGCTTGGCCGCGAAGACGATCACCAGGATCGACGCGACCAGGGTCACCAGGCCCAGCCCGTACATCACCGAGGTGATCAGACCGCTGATGATGCCGAACGAGGAGTAGACGATCGAGCCGACGCGGACGCCGTTGCCGCCCTTGGCGTAGCGCACGGCGAGGATGATGCCGATGATCGCGAAGACGGCGGCCAGCAGGATGAAGAAGGCGATGACGCCCTTTCCGGCGTCGATGACCGTGTCCACGTCCACCTCCTCGCCGTTCGCGGTGCGGACGGTGCCGTTGCTGCCTTCCTTCTCGACCGCGTCGTCGATCGCGGCGATCGCGGTGGCGAAGAGGCCCGCGATCACCACGTGGATGCCGGCGATGACGTACATCAGGATGCGGGCGGCCTTGGTGAGGCCGGGCATCGCGAAGGGCTGGCCGTAGGGCGCGCCGTGGTACCCACCGCCCTGATCCTGCGGGAAGGGGGCGTACGGCTGGCCCGGCTGGGCCGGGATGCCCTGCGGGGCCTGCTGCGGGTAGCCGTAGCCGGGCTGCCCCTGCGGGGGCTGCTGCCCGTACGGGTTGTTCTGGTCGCCGAAGCTCATGGTGAGGGAGTTCCTCCGTAGTCGTGCGGGGACGGCGCGGACGTCAGGAGGAGAGATTGCAGAGCGGCCCGCCCCCCGTCACAGCCCGCGGCACTGCCGGATCATCGTTGTTGGGCTCTTGACTTTTGTCCAGCCGATACCCGTATGCGTTGTACAAGGACCACGGTCCGTGAAAACCACCGTGCACATCACCGGGGCGGGCCCCGCCCGGATTGGAACGAGGGCCGCCCCATCCTGGAGGATGAACCCATGACCGCCCAGATTCTCGATGGCAAGGCCACCGCCGCCGCGATCAAGTCCGAACTCACCGTCCGCGTGGAGGCGCTGAAGGCCAGGGGCGTCACGCCCGGCCTGGGCACCCTCCTCGTCGGCGACGACCCCGGCAGCAAGTGGTACGTGGCCGGCAAGCACCGCGACTGCGCTCAGGTCGGCATCGGTTCGATCCAGCGCGAGCTGCCCGACACCGCCACGCAGGAGGAGATCGAGGCGGTCGTCCGCGAGCTGAACGACAACCCCGAGTGCACGGGCTACATCGTCCAGCTCCCCCTCCCCAAGGGCATCGACACCAACCGGGTGCTGGAGCTCATGGACCCGGCCAAGGACGCGGACGGGCTGCACCCGATGAGCCTGGGCCGGCTCGTGCTCAACGAGACGGGCCCGCTGCCCTGCACCCCGTACGGCATCATCCAGCTGCTGCGTCACCACGGCGTCGAGATCAACGGCGCGCACGTCGTGGTCGTCGGCCGTGGTGTCACCGTCGGCCGCTCGATCGGCCTGCTGCTGACCCGCAAGTCCGAGAACGCCACGGTCACCCTCTGCCACACCGGCACCCGTGACCTGTCCGCGCAGCTCCGTCAGGCCGACATCATCGTCGCCGCGGCGGGCGTGCCGCACCTGGTCAAGCCGGAGGACGTGAAGCCGGGCGCGGCCGTCCTGGACGTCGGTGTCAGCCGCGACGAGCACGGGAAGATCGTCGGCGACGTCCACCCGGGCGTGGCCGAGGTCGCCGCCTGGATCTCCCCGAACCCGGGCGGCGTGGGCCCGATGACGCGGGCGCAGCTGCTGGTGAACGTGGTGGAGGCCGCGGAGGCGGCCGAGGCCGCCGGTCGCGCGGCCGGAAGCGCCGATGAGTCCTGAGCGGGGACCCTCCGGGGCGGCACGTGGTTCCGAGGGCGACCGCTCTGGACCCTCGGAGCCGGCACGTGGCTCTGACGGCGAACGCCCCGGGCCTTCGGGTTCCGGTCAGCGGCCGGGGGCAGGGGAGGGTGCCGAGGCGTCGAAGCGGTCCGAGCCCGTTCGTCGTCCGGAGTCAGGCAAGCGGTCCGAGGCCGGTAAGCGGTCCGAGGCCGGTAAGGGGGGCGCGTCCGCGAACGGTGCCGGGGCCGTGAACGGTTCCGCGTCCGCCAAGCGCCCCGAGGCCGGAGAGGCCGCCGGGGCCGGGGCCTCCGGTCAGCGCCGCGCCGCGGCCACGCGCACCGGCCCCGGTGGGCGGCCCGGGTCGGGCACGTTCTCGGAAGCCACCGGAGGCCACGGCTCGGGGCGCGCGAAGTCGCGTCGTTTCCAGGCGGTCACGCGGGACACCGCGCGTCCCGAGGGCGGCGGCCGGGCCGCGCCCGGGGACGCGCCCGCCCCGGCGCGGCAGTGGCCGCTGCTGGCCGTGCTGGGCGCTACGGGGCTGGGGCTGCTGCTCGTCGCGTTCGACGCGTTCCGGGTCGGCACGCTCCTGATCGGGCTGGCGATGATCGGCGGCGCTGCGCTGCGCTGGGCGCTGCCGTCCGTGGGCATGCTGGCCGTACGGTCGCGGTTCACCGACATGTTCACGTACGGCGGCCTGGGCGTGTCCATCGTGCTGCTCGCCCTGATGGCGCAGCCGAAGGCGTGGCTGAAGGCCCCGTTCCTGGACGACATCCTGCACTTCACCGTGCGCTGACAGAGACGCGGAAGCACAGCGACGGCCGGTCCTCCACCCCCGTGGGAGGACCGGCCGTCGTCTCATCTCGAGGATCATGACCGCGCCGATCCCGATCAAGGTCCGATGGCGCTCTGTGGCGCGGAGGTGACCGTTTCGGTACGAGGTCCCCATCGCGTACCGGATGTCCGCAGGATGTGACGAAAGCGCAGTGCGGCGCACGCCGGGGCGGAGTGGTTCCGGTGGCGTCAAGGGGGCGTGCGCCCGTGCGCGTGACGCGTGTGATCAACCGCAAATACTCCCGTGCGCCCCGGCGTTGGGAACTGACATGCCGAGTCGCGGCATCCCTGTGGACAGTCAGCGCCGAAGCTGTGGAGTGGGCGCGCAAGGGGTAGGAAAGGGCACGGAAAAGTAACCGGAAGGGCAGGGCAAGGTTCACCGTAGGCATCGGGGGACAAGGGGAGGGCAATGCCTCGCTGGAAGGCGCTACCGGAGGAACTCGACCCGCAGGTGCGCGAGTTCGCCGAGCAGTTGCGCAGACTCGTCGAACGCAGCGGTCTGAGCGTCGCCGCCGTCGCGGACCGCACCGGATACAGCAAGTCGTCGTGGGAGCGCTATCTGAACGGGCGGCTGCTGCCGCCGCGCGCGGCGGCCGAGGCGCTGGCCGAGGCGACGGACACCGACGTCGGCCACCTGAGCACGATGTGGGAGCTGGCCGAGCGTTCCTGGAGCCGGGCGGAACTGCGGCACGACGCGACTCTCGACGGGGTGCGCGTCGCTCAGGCCCGCGCGGCACTGGGCGAGTTCGGCCCGCCGGCCGAGCGGGCGGCGCCCCGTGAGCCCGGCGGTTACCACGCCGATCCGATAAGCGCGCACGCCGGTCCACACATAGGACCGCAGATACGATCCGCCCCGCCGGACGGTGGGGCGTCCGCGCCGCTGCCTCCGGCCAGGGTCGGGCCGTCGCCCGACGTGCGGGCGGCCGCCATCCCGGACGAGCGTCGGCCGCGCGCCCATATCGCCCTGTTCCTGACCGGTGTCCTCGGCGCCCTGCTCGTCGTCGCCGCCGCGCTGCTGCTCTTCGGCATGGACGAGGACGACACGGGCGGGCAGGCCGGGCCGGGCACGTCGCCGAGCGGCAGCGTCGTCGGACTGCCCGCCGGGGTGAAGTGCTCGGGCGGCGCCTGCGCGGGCAAGGACCCCGAGACCATGGGCTGCGGCGGCCGTCATGCCACCACGGCCGGCTCCGTGACCATAGGCACCTCCTATCTGGAGGTCCGCTACAGCAAGGTCTGCGGCGCGGCCTGGGCCCGCATCACCCAGGCCGCCCCCGGCGACACGCTGCGGGTCAGCGCGGCGGCCGGCGGCGGGGTGGCGGCCCGTTCGGAGGACGGCCGGGTCGACCGGGACGCCGACGGCTACACCCGCATGGTCGCGGTCGCCGGCCCCGAGCGGGCCTCGGCCTGCGCGACGCTGTCGACCGGCCGCAAGGGCTGCACCGTGCCGCGTGCGGCGTCCGCCGCAGGCTAGGACGCCGCGCGGGCTGGTGTGGGCTGAGCTCAGCCGATTCCAGCCCGTCCGGCGTTTGAGGAAGCGCCCGCAGGGCGCTTGCCGCCGCAGACGGCACAGGCGCCACAGGCGGCCCGCCGTCGGCAGGACAACCCGTGGCGAAAGTTCCGCCGGACAGGCGCCCGTGAGGCGTCCCACACAGGGTCGGCGGTTCGTGGGGTGCGCGGTCGGATAGCCTGACGCCGGGTCTCTTGACACCGAGAGAGATCCCCACAAATGGGCAGGGACACCCAACCCCAGTTCGCAGCAGGAGACCGCCATGACCCGCACTCCCGTCAATGTCACCGTTACCGGCGCGGCCGGGCAGATCGGCTACGCGCTGCTCTTCCGCATCGCCTCCGGTCACCTCCTCGGCGCGGACGTGCCGGTCAAGCTGCGGCTGCTGGAGATCCCGCAGGGTCTCAAGGCCGCCGAGGGCACCGCCATGGAGCTCGACGACTGCGCCTTCCCGCTCCTCCAGGGCATCGAGATCACCGACGACCCGAACGTCGGCTTCGACGGTGCGAACGTGGCCCTTCTCGTCGGCGCCCGCCCCCGCACCAAGGGCATGGAGCGCGGCGACCTGCTCGAGGCCAACGGCGGCATCTTCAAGCCCCAGGGCAAGGCCATCAACGACCACGCCGCGGACGACATCAAGGTCCTCGTCGTCGGCAACCCGGCCAACACCAACGCGCTCATCGCGCAGGCCGCCGCCCCGGACGTACCGGCCGAGCGCTTCACCGCGATGACCCGCCTGGACCACAACCGCGCGCTCTCGCAGCTCTCGAAGAAGACCGGTGTCCCGGTCTCCGAGATCAAGAAGCTGACGATCTGGGGCAACCACTCCGCCACCCAGTACCCGGACATCTTCCACGCCGAGGTCGCGGGCAAGAACGCCGCCGAGGTCGTGAACGACGAGCAGTGGCTGGGCGACACCTTCATCCCGACCGTCGCCAAGCGCGGCGCCGCGATCATCGAGGCCCGTGGCGCGTCCTCGGCCGCCTCGGCCGCCAACGCCGCCATCGACCACGTCCACACCTGGGTCAACGGCACCGCCGCCGGTGACTGGACCTCCATGGGTATCCCCTCGGACGGCTCCTACGGCGTGCCCGAGGGTCTCATCTCCTCCTTCCCGGTCACCTGCAAGGACGGCAAGTACGAGATCGTCCAGGGCCTGGACATCAACGAGTTCTCCCGCGCCCGCATCGACGCCTCGGTGCAGGAGCTCGCGGAGGAGCGCGACGCGGTCCGCGGTCTCGGCCTCATCTGAGCCGAACTCCCGTCGGCCGGAGGCCGGCGCAGCTCTCTCGAAGCCGTGAGGCCCTCAGGGGCCGAGCGGTGCGAGAGGAGCGTCGGGCACAGTGCGCGACGCGGTCCGCGGTCTCGGCCTGATCTGAGCCGGGCTCGTCCGATCAACCCGCTTTTCGTACGGACGTACTGACGTACGTCCGTACGGGGTGCCTTTCCGGCCCGTCATTTGCCTCCGGCAGGGGGTCGATGGCGGGCCTTCTGGCTTATTCTGAGTTCTCCGAAAATCCGTCAACTCCTGCACATTCGCAGGTGAGTTCGACGATCGGGGGACGCATGACCCAGTCAGGTCCACATGACTCCCGCACGGAGGCCACGAGGCTGCTGTGCGCGGGTGTCTATCTCGACGCGGACTTCCGCCGCCGCGTCATCGAAGAGCTGGTGGAACACGAGGAAAGACCCATCGCGCCGTCGCTCGGCATCGATGTCGTGCCGGTGCTCGCCCACGCCTTAAGAGCCCGCGGGCAGGAGGTGCTGACCGCGCTCCTCCTGCTCGCTCTGTGGGTCGCCTTCTTCGCCGTCGACCTGACCACCGGCACCGGCGCGGTGCTCGGGGTGCCGGGAATGTGGGCGATCATGTACGCCGTGGTCTGCGTGGGTGCCTGGGGCGCGCGGGCCGCCGCCGGGCGCGGTACGGCGGTGTACGTCGTCGACAAGTCGACGCTCCGCCAGGCCCTCAAGGGAAGCGGTGCTCTGAAGAGCCTGCTGCCCGTCGCCCCGCCCGTGCTCATGATCGGCTATTGGCTGCTCGCCGGCTTCGTGCTGGTCCAGGGCGGCGACGACTGGACGGCCGTGCTCTTCCCGCTGCTGCTGGTCCTGCCGGTGTGGCTGCACCGCTCGCGGGTCGCGGCCGTCATGCGGCTGGAGCTGGGCCGGCAGGCCTTCCTCCACCGGCCCCGGGCCGTGCCGGCCGGCCGCTACCGGCGGATCGGGACCTCCATCGACCGCGAGCAGTACGCGGGGCTGACGATCTACGACCCCTTCCGCCCCTTCATCGGCATGGGCAGGCCCTACGAGCCGTGGTCGTTCGCCCTGGAGCTCAAGCGCTCGCGCATCGGCGAGGCCGACGACGACGAACCGTTCACCGGCCGCACGGTCGTGGAGCTGATCCGGCCCCGGCTGGAGGCGCTGCGCGACTCGGCCGCCGAGACCAGCCGCGACCGGCTCAAGGACCTGGAGATCGAGGAGTTCGTCTATCTGCCCGTCGGCCCGCAGCGGCCCGCCGTGCGCTACGACGGGCCGACCGTGCGGGCGCATCTGCGCGAATCCGTCGACGAGGGCGGCGAGGCACGGCGGCACTTCCTGCGGGTGCGCGTCGGCGCGTGGGACGAGCAGATCGTGGTGTCCGTGCTGGTCAGGGTGCACACCCAGGGCGGAATGCTGGTGCTGGAAGTGGTGCCGCACGTCCTGACCCCGATCCGGCCGGAGTTCCGCGCGGTCGATGTGATCGCGGCACGGGGCGAGGAGGACATCCTGCGCGACGGCGCGCGGGCGCTGCTGACCGGACCCGCCGCCGGCTTCGCCGCGGCCGTCTCGGCGGTCCGTACGGGCATCACCCTCTTCCGGACCTGGCTGGCCGACCCGCGGCGCGCGGTGCCAGACGGCCCGGCGGGGTCGGTGCGGGAGCTGGCCGGGGTGCGCACCGTCTCGCTGTTCCAGGAGATGGACATCAGCCGTTACGTGAAGACGGTCCAGGACCGGATCGCGAGCGGTGTGCGGGACGCGCTGCGTTCCAAGGGCTATGAGACGGATCAGTTCGAGCAGCAGATCGTGCAGGTCAGCGAGGGCGGTGTCTTCATCGGCGCGATGAGCGGCGGTGCGGTGGCCACGGGCAGTGGCGCGCAGGCCAAGCACGTGTCGGGAGGCGTCGGCCAATGACGGACGAACAGCGCGATCGGCGAGAACAGCGAGAACGACGCGAACGCGAGAGGCGTGAGGCCCGCGAGGCCCGCGAGGCCCGCGAGGCCCGCGAGGCCCGCGAGGCCCGCGAGGCCCGCGAGGCCCGCGAGGCCCGCGAGGCCCGCGAGGCCCGCGAGGAGCGCGGGAAGGCCGGCGGGGTGGCCGTGGGGCGGTTCTCCGGCGGCGCCATCGCCACCGGTCACGGCTCCCGTGCCGAGGACCGGTCGGAGCGCGTCGGGCAGGCCGCCGAGCGGGGCGGCGGCCCCGTGGCCGTACCGCTGACGGTGCCGGAGGACGGCGGGGTGGCCCTCGGGGAGATGTCGGGCGGCGCGGTCGCCACGGGACCCGACGCCGAAGCGGTCGACGCCTCCCGGCAGTTGCTGTCCGCGTCCCCCGAACTCCTGGCGGCCGTGCGGCTGCTGCGGCAGCAGTTGCCGCTGCTCGCGCGGGCCGAGGGGGACGGGCTCGACCGGTGTGACGGGCAGCTGGCGGAGCTGGAGGAGGAAGTGGTGCGGACCGGCCGGGCCGAGCGCGGGCGGCTGGTCCGGCTGCGGGCCCTGCTGACCGGCGGAGCCACGACCGCCGGGGGGCTGGCGTCGGCCATAGCCGTCGTCCAGGCGATCAGCGGGCTGCTCGGGTGAGGGGGCGGGGAACATGAGTTATTGGGACGCGGACCGGCAGCAATGGGTCGAGGGCCTACCGCCCACACCACTGCCGGCCCGCCCTGACCGTCGGCCCTCGCCGGAGGCCGAGACCGAGACCGGGATGGGGGTCCCCCCGGGCGGGCTGCCCCCCGACGGGCTGCCGCCGGAGGAGCCGTACTACCCGGGCGAGCCGGAGGATCCGCCCAGGGGCCCCTCGCACGCGTCGATCCTGGCCGGGGTGATGGCCGGGGTGCTGCTGGCGAGCGGGATCGGCATCGGCGCCTGGGCATTGCTGCGGGACGACGACGGCGACGATTCCTCGCCCGGTGAGTCCGTGCCCAGCCTGAGCGCCCCGGTGACCCCGGGCCCGACGTCCAGCGGTTCGAGCGTGACCGGGGGCACCACCGTCGGCGGCACCACCACGGGCGGCACGACTACCGGGGGCACGACTACGGGCGGCACCGGCGGCTATCCGTACACCCCGTCGCCCACGAGCCCCGGCACCCTGTCGGGCACCCCCGGAGCACCGCCGGGATACCTGCGGACCGACGACCCGGCCGGGTTCCGCCTCGACGTGCCCCGGGACTGGCGGCGCAGCACGGAGGGCGCCAGCGTCTTCTACAAGACGCCGGACAGCAAAAGCCTGATCCAGGTCTTCACGCTGACCGGCCCGGAGGGCACTCCGTACGAATCGCTGGTGGCGACGGAGAAGACGGTCTCCAAGAACAAGGACTACCGACGGCTGAGCCTGGCAAGGGTCAGCGGAAGGGCGGGTGACACGGCGGAGCTGGAGTACAGCTACGAGCGGGACGACGGCAGCGTGCGGCACATCATCATCCACGCCTTCACCGGGCCCGACCGGCGGCAGTACGCGCTGCTGGTCGCCGGGCCCGTGTACGCCTGGGACGCACATCTGGAGATCTTCAAGGTGCTCCTGCGGTCGTTCTGCCCGGTCGGCTACTGCTCGTCGTAGCTCACGGAGCGACCCGTAGGCATCACGGAACGACCGGAAGCCATCACGGAGAGTCCCCAGTTACGTGACGCGGGTCACTCTTTGTGAAAGAAGTGGCATAGGTTTTGCCCCACCGGTTAGGGGCGTCCCGTTGCCGAGTCCGACTTTGCTCGGTCGGTAACGGGACGTTTCGGAAATCGGAAGGCAGAAGAGACATGTCGTCAGTCGAGACCATCCATGTGGACGGGGCGTGGCGCGCCGCCGCGTCCGGCGCGCAGCGGGAGGTCCTCGACCCCGCAGACGCCAAGACACTCGCCGTGGTGTCCGAGGGCGGCACGGAGGACACCGACGCGGCCGTCGCCGCGGCCCGGCGCGCGTTCGACTTCGGCCCCTGGCCGCACACGCCCGTCGCCGAGCGTGCCGCGCTGCTGCGCCGCGTGGCCGACCTCCTCCAGCGCGACCGCGAGACCATCGCGCTGACCGAGAGCCGCGACACCGGCAAGACTCTCGAAGAGGGGCGCACCGACGTCGACTGCGTCTCCGATGCCTTCCGCTACTTCGCCGACCTCGTCGTGGGCGAGGGCCCCGGGCGCGTCGTCGACGCGGGCACCACCGACGTCCACAGCGTCGTCGTGCACGAGCCGGTCGGCGTCTGCGCGCTGATCACCCCCTGGAACTACCCGCTCCTGCAGGCCAGCTGGAAGATCGCCCCGGCGCTCGCCGCGGGCAACACCTTCGTCATCAAGCCCAGCGAGGTCACCCCGCTGACCACCGTGCAGCTGGTCCGGCTGCTGGTCGAGGCGGGCCTGCCCGACGGTGTCGCGAACCTCGTCACCGGCGCGGGCGACCCGGTCGGTGCCCGCCTCTCCGAGCACCCGGACGTCGACCTCGTCTCCTTCACCGGTGGACTGGCCAGCGGCACCAAGGTCATGCAGGCCGCCGCGCCGACCGTGAAGAAGGTCGCCCTCGAACTCGGCGGCAAGAACCCCAACGTCGTCTTCGCCGACGCCTGCGCCACCGACGAGGACTTCGACACCGCCGTCGACCAGGCCCTCAACGCCGCGTTCATCCACAGCGGCCAGGTCTGCTCGGCCGGTTCCCGCCTCATCGTCGAGGAGTCCGTCAGCGAGCGCTTCGTCGCCGAACTCGCCCGCCGCGCCGAGAAGATCAAGCTCGGCCGGGGCACCGAGGACGGCGTCGAGTGCGGCCCGCTCGTCTCCGCGCAGCAGCTCGACAAGACCGAGGCGTATGTCGCCTCCGCGCTGGCCGAGGGCGCCGCGCTGCGCTGCGGCGGGGCCCAGCCCGAGCCGAACGCCGTCCGCCCGGCGGCCGGTTACTTCTACTCGCCGACCGTCCTGGACCGCTGCGACCGCACGATGAAGGTCGTCCGCGAGGAGACCTTCGGCCCCATCCTCACCGTGGAGACCTTCCGCACCGAGGACGAGGCCGTCGCGCTCGCCAACGACACCGAGTACGGGCTCGCGGGCGCCGTCTGGACGAAGGACGCGGGCCGCGCGCGCCGCGTCGCCGGGCGGCTGCGCCACGGCACCGTATGGATCAACGACTACCACCCCTACCTGCCGCAGGCGGAGTGGGGCGGCTTCGGCAAGTCCGGCATCGGGCGCGAGCTGGGGCCGTCCGGACTGGCCGAGTACCGCGAGGCCAAGCACATCTACCAGAACCTCGCACCGAAGCCGGTGCGCTGGTTCGGAGGCTGAGCCCCGCGCAGCCGGTCGGTGACACCGACGGCCGATGACCGAAGCCACCGCCCGACCGGGCCGGTGCCGTACGAGCGAAGAACTTTCCGCCCCCGAGGAGTACCCCCCATGCCCCCCGCAGTTGAGAAGATCACCGCCGACTACGTAGTCGTCGGCGGAGGCACCGCCGGATCGGTGATCGCCTCCCGGCTCGCCGAGGACCCGGGCCTGTCCGTGGTCGTGATCGAAGGCGGCCCGTCCGACGTCGACCGTCCCGAGGTGCTCACCCTGCGCCGCTGGCTCGGTCTGCTCGGCGGCGAGCTGGACTACGACTACCCGACGACCGAGCAGCCGCGCGGTAACTCCCACATCCGGCACAGCCGGGCGCGGGTGCTCGGCGGGTGCTCCTCGCACAACACCCTGATCTCCTTCAAGCCGCTGCCCGGCGACTGGGACGAGTGGGCCACCGCCGGGGCCGAGGGCTGGGACGCGGAGTCGATGGACCCGTACTTCGCCCGGCTGCGCAACAACATCGTGCCGGTGGACGAGAAGGACCGTAACGCCATCGCCCGTGACTTCGTCGAGGCCGCGCAGGCGGCGGTCGACGTGCCGCGCGTGGAGGGCTTCAACAAGAAGCCCTTCCACGAGGGCGTCGGCTTCTTCGACCTCGCGTACCACCCGGAGAACAACAAGCGTTCCTCCGCGTCCGTCGCCTACCTCCACCCCCACATGGAGGCCGGTGACCGCCCCAACCTCCGCATCCTGCTGGAGACCTGGGCGTACGAGCTGGTCCTGGACGGTACCCGGGCGACCGGCGTGCGGGTCCGCACCGCCGACGGCACGGAGATGATCGTCGAGGCGGGCCGGGAAGTCCTGCTGTGCGCCGGCGCGGTGGACACCCCGCGGCTGCTGCTGCACTCCGGCATCGGCCCCAAGGCCGACCTGGAGGCGCTCGGCATCCCGGTGAAGCACGACCTGCCGGGCGTGGGCGAGAACCTCCTCGACCACCCGGAGTCCGTCATCGTCTGGGAGACCGACGGGCCGATCCCCGAGAACTCGGCGATGGACTCCGACGCGGGTCTCTTCATCCGCCGCGATCCGGCGGCCAACGGGCCCGATCTGATGTTCCACTTCTACCAGATCCCCTTCACCGACAACCCCGAGCGGCTCGGCTACGAGAAGCCCGAGCACGGCGTGTCGATGACCCCCAACATCCCCAAGCCGCACAGCCGCGGCCGGCTGTACCTGACCAGCGCCGACCCCGCCGTCAAGCCCGCGTTGGACTTCCGCTACTTCACGGACGAGGACGACTACGACGCCCGTACGCTCGTCGACGGCATCAAGATCGCCCGGGAGATCGCCAAGTCCGAGCCGCTCGCGAAGTGGCTCAAGCGCGAGGTGTGCCCCGGCCCGGAGATCACCTCGGACGAGGAGATCAGTGAGTACGCGCGGAAGGTCGCGCACACCGTCTACCACCCGGCGGGCACCTGCCGCATGGGTGCTGTCACTGATGAACTGGCCGTGGTAGACCCCGAATTGAGGATTCGCGGCCTCGACGGCGTACGCATAGCCGACGCGTCCGTCTTCCCGACGATGACCGCGGTGAACCCGATGATCGGAGTACTGATGGTGGGGGAGAAGTGCGCCGAACTGCTCGGTGCGGCCACGAGCCTAGGTGGTGATGCGTGATGAGCGTCGACGCTATAGAGACCATGGAGGCCGGCAGCAGTACCGAGGCCCCGCCCGTCTTCTCCGTGCGCAACCTGTGGAAGGTCTTCGGTCCGAAGGCCGACCGCGTCCCGGACGGCCCGCTGGCCGAGCTGTCGCCCGACGACCTGCGCAAGGAGGCCGGCTGCACGGTCGCCGTCCGTGACGTCTCCTTCGACGTCCGGCAGGGCGAGGTGTTCGTCGTCATGGGCCTGTCCGGCTCGGGCAAGTCCACCCTCGTCCGCTGTCTGACCCGGCTCATCGAGCCGACCTCCGGCGCCATCGCCATCGACGGCGAGGACGTCGTCGGCATGGACCGCGGCCGACTGCGCGATCTGCGCCGGCACCGCGCCGCCATGGTCTTCCAGCACTTCGGGCTCCTCCCGCACCGCACGGTCCTCGACAACGTCGCCTACGGCCTGGAGATCCAGGGCGTGGGCAAGGCCGAGCGCCGCGCCAAGGCCATGGAGATGGTCGAGAAGGTCGGCCTCGCCGGCCTGGAGGGCCGCCGCCCCACCCAGCTCTCGGGTGGACAGCAGCAGCGCGTCGGCCTGGCCCGCGCACTGGCCGTCGACCCCGAGGTCCTGCTGTTCGACGAGCCGTTCAGCGCGCTCGACCCGATGATCCGCCGGGACATGCAGGAAGAGGTCGTCCGTCTGCACGAGGACGAGGGCCGCACCATGGTCTTCATCACCCACGACCTGTCGGAGGCGCTGCGCGTCGGCGACCGCATCGCGCTGATGCGCGGCGGCCGGATCGTGCAGTGCGGCACCCCCGAGGAGATCGTCGGCTCCCCGGCCGACGACTACGTCCGCGAGTTCGTCCGGGACGTTCCCCGCGAGCAGGTCATCACCGTCCGCCGCGCGATGCGCCCCGCCACCGGCGGCGAGGCCGAGTCGGGCGCCGCCCTGGCCCCCGCCACGACGGTCGCCGACGCGATCGAGGCCGTGGCCCGCACCGGCTCCCCGGCCCGCGTCGTGGACGCCGGGCGCTGCCTGGGCGTCGTCGACCACAAGAGCCTGCTGCGCGTCGTCGCCGGGCTGGACCGCGTGGAGAGGGCGGCGGCATGAACGTAGGCACGTATCGCACGAAGGCCCCGGCCGCCCCGCTCGCGGTGGCGCGCCCCACGGGCCGCCCCGCCCGACCGGACGGGAGGCTCGCATGAGCGCCGCCACGTCTCCGGCGAAGCCGGCCGCGAAGGTCGCGAAGGCCTCAACGACCGCGAAGGCCACGAAGGCTGCAACGGCCACGACGGCCAAGCCCGACCGGCCCGGCAGGGCCTCCGCTCCCGTGCCCGGCAGAGCCACCGCCGCCGAGGCTTCGGCGGCGTCGGGCAGCCGTAACGTCCTGAGCTTCCTCAGCACCCACCCCGTCGCCCGCAAGCTCCTGCTGCTCGCGGTCGCCGCGGCGGTGCTCGTGCCGCTCGCCCACGCCCGCTGGGGCAGCGGCAGCTGGCCCGGCGCGCTGACGGTGGGCCTGGACGAGCCGCTCGACAAGGTCAGCGACTGGATCATCGACAACCGGGACAGCCACTGGGTGTTCCTGTACTTCTTCGGCCACATCAGCAACGCCATCGTCACCTCCGTGCACGCCGTCTACGTCGTGCTGCTCGCCCTCGGCTGGGCGGGCGTGACGGCCGCCGCGACGCTGCTCGCCTGGCGGGTCGCCGGCGTCAAGGTCGCCGCGACCACCCTGGCGTCGCTCGCCGTGTGCGGGCTGCTGGACATGTGGGTGCCGACGATGCGGACGCTCGCGCTGATGGCCGTGGCCGTCGCCGCGTCCGTCGTCATCGGCGCGCTGCTGGGCCTCGCCGCCGGGCTGTCGGACCGGATGTTCCGCGGCCTGCGGCCCGTCCTCGACACCATGCAGGCGCTGCCCGCCTTCGCGTATCTGCTGCCCATCGTGCTGATCTTCGGCATCGGCGTGGCCCCGGCCGTGCTGGCCACGGTCGTCTACGCGGCCCCGCCGATGGCGCGGCTGACCGCGCTGGGACTGCGCGGCACCGACAAGGGCGTGCTGGAGGCCGTGGCGTCGCTCGGCGCCACCGGATGGCAGCGGCTGCTGACCGCGCGGCTGCCGCTGGCCCGCCGTGAGCTGCTGCTCGGCGTCAACCAGACCATCATGATGGCCCTGTCGATGGCCGTCATCGCCTCCGTCATCGGCGCCGACGGCCTCGGTGACCGCGTCTACCAGGCCCTGTCGACCGTGGACGTCGGCAGCGCCCTGGCCGCGGGCATCCCGATCGTGCTGCTGGCGATCGTGCTGGACCGGACGACCGCCGCCGCCGGCGAGCGCATGGGCACCGAGACGCGGGGCAAGGGCGGACAGCGCTGGGCGCTCGTCGCGGTGGCCACCGCGGCCGTCGCCGTCATCTCCCGCGCCATGGGCGCCCTCAGCTGGCCGGACGGCTGGACCGTGGCCATCGCGGCGCCGGTCAACGACGCCAAGGACTGGATGGTCGACCACCTCTACTCCGGCGTCCCCGGCATCGGCGGCACCGCCGACTGGGCCGCGCACTACACCGGCTGGGTCCTGGACCCGCTGCGCGACGGCCTGCTGAGCCTGCCCTGGTGGGGCGCGCTGCTGATCGTCGCCGCCCTCGCGTGGCTGATCGGCACCTGGCGGACCGCCCTGACGGCCGTCCTCGCGCTGGGCGCGATCGGTGTGCTCGGCCGCTGGGAAAGCTCCATGGACACCCTGTCGCAGGTGCTCGCGGCCGTCGCCGTGACGCTCGTCCTCGGCTTCGCCATCGCCGTCGGCGCCGCCCGCAGCCGCCGCACGGAGCGGCTGCTGCGCCCGGTCCTGGACGTCTTCCAGACGATGCCGCAGTTCGTCTACCTGATCCCCGTCGTCGCCCTGTTCGGCGTCGGCCGGGCACCGGCGGCGGCCGCCGCGATCGTGTACGCGCTGCCGGCCGTCGTCCGCATCACCAGCCAGGGCCTGCGCCAGGTGAACCCGGGGGCCATGGAGTCCGCCCGTTCGCTCGGCGCGACCAGCGGCCAGCAGCTGCGGCACGTGCAGTTCCCGCTGGCCCGCCCGGAGCTGCTGCTCGCCGTCAACCAGGCCGTGGTGCTGGTGCTGTCCGTCGTCATCATCGGCGGTCTCGTCGGTGGCGGCGCGCTCGGCTACGAGGTCGTCTTCGGCCTCGCCCAGGGCGACCTGGCCACCGGGCTCATGGCCGGTGTGGCCATCGCCTGCCTGGGCCTGATGCTCGACAGGGTCACCCAGCCGACGAAGGCCCGTGCCGGAAAGGGGGCCTGACATGGCTCGCAAGCGCGTCATCACCATCGGGGCCGCCGTCGTGGGCAGCCTCGGGCTCCTCGCCGCCACCGGCTGCGGGGCGGCCGACATGACCAAGCAGGCCTCGCCCTACGCCAACGCGGCGGGTGCGAAGACCGTGACCCTGTCCGTCCAGTCGTGGGTGGGCGCCCGCGCCAACACGGCCGTCGCCCAGTACCTGCTGGAGCACGAGCTGGGCTACCGCGTCGACACCGTCCAGGTCGACGAGGTGCCCGCCTGGGACGCGCTCAGCCAGGGCCGCGTCGACGCGATCATGGAGGACTGGGGACACCCGGAACAGGAGCAGCGGTACGTCAAGGACAAGAAGACGATCGCGCCCGGCGGTGACCTCGGGGTCACCGGGCACATCGGCTGGTTCGTCCCCAAGTACTTCGCCGACGCCCACCCGGACGTCCTGGACTGGAAGAACCTCAACAAGTACGCGTCGCAGCTGCGCACGGGCGAGAGCGGCGGCAAGGGCCAGCTGCTCGACGGCTCCCCGTCGTACGTCACCAACGACAAGGCGCTCGTGAAGAACCTGAACCTGGACTACCAGGTCGTCTTCGCGGGCTCCGAGGCGGCGCAGATCACGCAGATCAAGCAGTTCGCCAAGAAGAAGCAGCCCTTCCTCACCTACTGGTACGAGCCGCAGTGGCTCTTCAATGAGGTGCCGATGGTCGAGGTGAAGCTGCCGAAGTACACGGACGCGTGCGCCGAGAAGGGCACGGCCGATCCGGAGACGATCGACTGCGCCTATCCGACGTCGTCGCTGAAGAAGTTCTTCAACGCGGAGTTCACGGAGAAGGGCGGCAAGGCGGCCCGTTTCCTGAAGAACTTCACCTGGTCGAAGAAGGACCAGAACGAGGTCTCGCAGATGATCGCCGAGGACAAGCTCCCGGCGGACGAGGCCGCGAAGCGGTGGGTGCAGCGGCACCCGGATGTATGGAAGGCGTGGCTCCCTTAGCCCCTGGGATTTTCAGGGCTTGAGGAAGACCGAGGTGTCGAGGTCGAGGCCGAAGGGTTCGGGGAGATGCAGTTTCTCCCCGAACCCCACGCGGCGCAGGTCCCGGTAGCGGCCTTCGCCGTCCGGGTTCCAGTGCACCGTGGTGTTCCCGTCGCCGTCGTGCGGGTCCACGAGGAGATAGATGGGCACCTGGGAGTGGGCGAACCCCCAGATCTTGGGCCCGCGGTCGCGCCGGGCGGTCGACGGCGACGTGATCTCGGCGGCGAGCAGTACGTCCTCGGCGGCGAACCGCCACTCATCGGGATCCCGGAGCAGCGCGTCCGCGGGGCAGACGATGAGGTCGGGGATGAACCTCTCGTCGGTGGCGGGGAGGAAGACGGTGGTGGTGTTGGTGACTGCCCAGTCATCCGGCGTGGCCCGGTCGATCAGACGGTGCAGGCGGCCGTACAGCCAGTTGTGGAAGTTCGTAGGTGACGGTGAGATGACGATCTCCCCCCCGATGAGTTCCGCTCGATGACCTTCGGGCACCTCAAGGTGCTCGTAGGCCTCGAGCAGATGTGCCAGCTCGTGGTCGGGCAGCGGCGCCGTCATCGCGAGACCTCCCATGTCGGGCCCCCTTCTCTGGCCTTGGGTACATGTGCCGGACTGCCAAGAGGGGCTTGCCACCATGATGCGCCACGTGTCGGCGCCGGACATGAGAAATCGCCCCCCGCGCAGGACAACGAGCGGGGAGGCGATTGGTCACACTATGCGGTTGTCAGTCGGCTGCGCCCGCCGTCAGGCCTCGTACAGCCCAGGCGTCATGCGGGTGGTGACGCCGATGCGGTTCCAGGCGTTGATGGTGGTGATGAGGGCGATGAGCTGGGCCAGCTCCCGCTCCTCGAACTGCGCGGCGGCCCGGTCGTAGACCGCGTCCGGGACGAAGCCGTCGGTGAGGACCGTGACGGCCTCGGTGAGGGCGATGGCCGCCTGCTCCTTCTCCGTGTAATAGCCGACCGCCTCCTCCCAGGCGTTGAGGAGGTAGATGCGCTCCTCCGTCTCGCCCGCCTTGCGGGCGTCCTTGATGTGCATGTCGATACAGAACGCGCAGTGGTTGAGCTGCGAGGCGCGGATCTTGACCAGCTCGATCAGGGTCGGTTCGAGGCCCTTGCGGGAGGCCATTTCCAGGCCGTACATCGCCTTCTGGACCTCGGGGGCCAGCTTGTGGAAGTGCATCCGGGGGCCGTGGCTGTGGGGGGTGGCGTCGTTGGTCATACCGATGACCCTACGGTCGGGTTAGCCCACGGGTATGGTCCATTTCCATGCGGGAATCATGGGCCAGTTCTCAGGACGCCACACCGACCCCCGGCGGCGCCGATCTGCATCTGGACCTCACCGGGCCGGGCGGCGTACGGGCCAATCTGATCCGCGCCCTGCGCGACGCCGTCCGTACGGGCCGTCTCGCGCCCGGCACCCGGCTGCCCTCCTCCCGCTCGCTCGCCGTCGACCTCGGGCTGGCCCGCAACACCGTCGCCGACGCGTACGGCGAGCTCGTCGCCGAGGGCTGGCTCACCGCCCGCCAGGGCTCCGGCACCCGCGTGGCCCAGCGCGCCGCGCCCCGCGCACCCGAGCGCCGCCCCGCCCGCCCCAGGCCGCCCGCCCGCCCCACGTACGACCTGCGCACCAACTCGGCCGACGTCTCCGCCTTCCCCCGCGCGGCCTGGCTCTCCGCCGCCCGGCGCGCCCTGGCCAAGGCGCCGAACGAGGCGCTCGGCTACAGCGACGGCATGGGCCGCCCCGAGCTGCGGGCCGCACTCGCGGACTACCTCGCGCGGGCCCGGGGCGTCCGCACGGACCCCGCCCGCATCGTGGTGTGCGCGGGCTATATGCAGGGGCTCGCCCTGCTCAGCAGGGTGCTGCGGCAGCGGGGCGTGCGTGAACTGGGCGTCGAGGCGTACGGGTTGTGGTTCCACCGTGACGTCATCGCCCGCGCCGGTCTGCGGGGCCGCCCGCTGCCGGTCAATCAACACGGCGCGGATGTCGCTGCGTTGGACGCGCACAAGAGCGTACGGGCGGTGCTCCTCACTCCGGCCCACCAGTTCCCGACGGGCGTGCCGCTCCACCCCGACCGGCGGGCCGCCGTCGTGGACTGGGCCTCGCGCACCGGCGGGCTGATCCTGGAGGACGACTACGACGGCGAGTTCCGCTACGACAGACAGCCGGTCGGCTCCCTCCAGGGCCTCGGCCCCGACCACATCGTCTACTGTGGCACGGCGAGCAAGTCCCTCGCCCCGGGCCTGCGGCTGGGCTGGCTGGTGCTGCCGGAACACCTGGTCGGCGACGTGCTGGCGCTCAAGCGCACGGGCGAGTGGGGGTCGGGCGTCCTCGACCAGCTCACGCTCGCGGAGTTCATCACCTCGGGCGCGTACGACCGTCACGTCCGCGCGATGCGGCTGCGCTACCGGCGCCGCCGCGACCAGATCGTGGCCGCCCTCGCCGAACACGCCCCCCACGTCCGCGTCACCGGCATCGCCGCCGGACTGCACGCCGTACTCGAACTCCCCCCGGGCACGGAACGCACGACCCTCCAGGCCGCCGCCTGGGACGGCCTGGCCCTGGAGGGCCTGAGCCGCTTCCGCCACCCGGATGCCCCCGGCGCGCCCGATGCCGCCGACGCCCTGGTCGTCGCCTACGGAACCGCAGCGGACCACGCCTTCCCGTCCGCCCTGCAAGCCCTCCTCCGCTCACTGCCACCGGGGTGAGCGGCGGCTCCCTCACCCGTCCGCCGGTTCCGTCGTGGGGGCGCGCAGGGCGATGAGGCCGATGTCGGCGCGGGCGGGCTTCGCCGGACGCTCGGTGCGTCAGGGGCCGGGTCGGACCGTGGTGGCGGCGCGGTCAGGCCCTTCCGGTCGCGAGGACCTCGTGGGCGAGGGCCACCAGGTCGGGGATGGCCGGGTGTCCCGGGCCCTCGCGCCAGGCGAGGACGACGGGAACGGTCGGCGCGTCCGCGAGGGGTCGGTAGGCCAGGGCGGGGTGCGCGTGGTTGCTCGGGGTGGCCGATGTGGAGACCCCCAGGGCGCGGCCCGCCGCGATGGCCATGAGCCACTCGTCGGTGTTGGTCACCTCGATGCTCGCGACGGGCCGGGCGGCCGGCGGCCACAGGTCCATGGTCGTGGTGCCGGAGACGGTGTTCACGGCGATCGGGTGGCCGGCGAGGTCCGCCAGGGTGACCCGGGGGAGCGCCGCCAGCGGGCTGTCCGCCGGCATGACCACCACCCGCGTCTCCGACAGCAGCGGCTCCGTGCGGAGTCCGGGCGAGGTGACCGCGCCGCGCAGCAGGGCCGCGTCGACCTTGCCCCGCGTGAGTCCCGCCGTGCGGTCGTCGACGCGGAGCAGCTCCAGCGGGGTGCCGGGGTGCGTCTCGTCCCAGCGGCGCAGCAAGGGGATGGTGTGGTCGCCGAGCGCGGCCCAGGTGTGGCCGAGGCGCAGCGGCCAACTGCGCAGCCCTCGGGGGTCGAGGGCGGTCTCGACGGCGGAGAGGGCGACGGTGGCCTTGTCGCGGAAGGTGCGGCCTTCGGCGGTGAGTTCGAGGTGGTGGGTGGAGCGGTCCACGAGGCGGGCGCCGAGGTGGTCCTCGAGTTGGCGCAGGGTGCGGGAGAGTGCGGGCTGGCTCAGGTGGAGGCGGGCTGCGGCACGGGTGACGTTGCCCGCGTCGGCGATGGCGAGAAAGGCACGCAGGTGCCGCAGCTCGATGGTCATACCTCCGGAGCATAACCGCGTCGCGATCGGCATTTCACAGGGCGTAGTCGGCTGCCTAGCGTGAGCGCATGAAACGCATGACTCCCATGGTGCACGAATCGGCCGCGACGACGGCCACGCCTGTTCTCCTCCGCCACGCCCCGGGGCGCGGCACCCTCGGCGGTGTCGGCCTGGTGCTGGCCGGGGCGGTGTCCGTCCAGTTCGGGTCGGCCTTCGCCGCGCTGCTGTTCCCCCGGGCCGGGGCGCTCGGCACGGTCGCGCTGCGGGTGACGTTCGCCGCGGTGCTGCTGCTGGTCGTCGCCCGGCCCCGGCTGCGCGGGTACGGGCGCGCCGACTGGGCGGTGGCCGGCGGTTTCGGCCTGGCGCTCGGCGGCATGAACATCCTCTTCTACCAGGCGATCGACCGTATACCGCTGGGGGCGGCGGTCGCCGTCGAGGTGCTGGGCCCGTTGCTGCTGTCGGTCGTTGCCTCGCGCCGCGCCGCCGGCCTGCTGTGGGCGGGTCTCGCGCTGGCCGGGGTCTTCCTGCTGGGCCGCGGCGGTTTCGACGAACTCAACGTCGCGGGCGTGGCCTTCGCGCTGGGCGCCGGGGCGATGTGGGCGGCGTACATCGTGCTGAGCGCCCGTGCGGGCGCCCGTTTTCCCCGGCTGGACGGTCTGGCCATCGCGATGTCCGTCGCGGCGCTGGTCAGTCTGCCCCTGGGCATCGGGGCGTCGGGCGGGACGCTGCTGGAACCGGGGGTACTCGGTCTGGGACTGGCCATCGCGGTCATGAGCTCGGGCGTGCCCTACGCCCTGGAGCTGCTCGCCCTGCGACGGCTGCCCACGGCGACGTTCGCGGTGCTGACGAGCCTGTCACCGGCCCTTGCCGCGACGGCGGGCTATCTGGTGCTGGACCAGGGCATGTCGGCGTCGCAGTGCGTCGCGATCGCCATGGTGGTCACGGCGAGCGCGGGCGCGGTACGGACGGGCAAGCGCTGAGGCCGGGCGAAGAGAGGGCCGTTATGGGTGCGGTGTGAGACCCAACGACCGCACCAGGTCGAGCATTTCCGCGCGGTAGAGCTTGGCCGGGTCATGGGTCAGGGGGCGGAGGTGGCCGTAGATCTCCAGGGCCACCAGGCCGTGCATCCGGCCCCAGACGCGGATCGCGAGCGCGACCCCGGCGGGCGGGAGTGCGGGGAACCGCTCCCGGATGTCGGCGGCGAAGGCGGGCTGGAAGTCGGACCACAGATGGCCGTCCGCCGCCTCCAGGCTCTCGGCGCGGGGCCAGGCGCCGGCGACGAGGGCGGTCAGGCCCGCGCACGCGCGCTGCGCGGCTTCGGCGGCCGGGCCGCCCTCGGGCGGCTGGTAGCCGGTGACGGGGTCGCCGTAAATGAGGCGGAAACCCTCGGGGTTGGCCACGGACCAGGTGCGGAAGGCCTGCGCCCAGGCGAGGGTGCGGGCCGCCACGTCGTCGGCGGGCAGGGGGGCGACGGCCGCCTCCGCCCGGTCGACGAGTGAGGTGTAGACGTCGGAGATCAGCGTCGTGACCAGGTCGTCCCGGGTCGGGTAGTAGCCGTAGATGGCCCCGGCCGTCATGCCCATCTCGCGGGCGATGGCGCGCAGCGAGATCGCGTCCGGCCCGCCCTCCGCCATGAGCCGCAGCGCGATCGTCTTGATCTCCTGGGCGGTTTCCGCCCGGAGCCTGGCCCGTCGGTTCTGCGTCTGATCTCCCACGGTTGGCACCCTACAGCGTTGGATTACTCGTCGCCGTGTTGTCACTGAACGCCGTGTAGCAATTCTACGTCGCGTACGAGAGGCTCATAACGCGGCCGTTCCGCCGCCCCCGCTCTCCCCTTGCGCCCTGCATTCCCCCAGGTCAGGGTCGAGCCTGGCGCTGCTCGCCGTCACTCGGTTCCTGTTGGCCCTCGACTGCGACATCGCCGGGGGTCTCCAGTCGCCCCAGCGGGGCCGCATAATGATAGGAGCCAGGTATCATTGACTCATGCTGTATGAGACGCCTCGCCTGGAGCCGGCCGACCTTGAGGTCCTGGAGAAGGTCGACGCCATGCGTGATCTGCTGCGCCACGCGGTGCAGCAGGCGCCCATGAAATGGACCCTGGACCTGCGCAAGGCGCTGACGGCCAGTGCCATCGCGGCGTCGAACACGATCGAGGGCTACCGGGTCGATGCCAAGGACGTCGCCGACCTGATGGACGGCGAGCGCGAGGTCGACACCAGCGATGAGAACAAGGCCGAGACCCTGGCCTACCAGCAGGCCATGACCTACATCCAGTCCCTGCACGATGTCGCCGACTTCCGGTACAGCAAGGAACTGCTCAACAGCCTCCACTGGATGCTCCAGGGCCACCACCACCCGCTCAAGACGGCCGGTCAGTGGCGAAAGAGCGCCATCCGCATCACCGCACCCGGTGACGAACTCGCCACCGACTACGAGGGACCGGACCAGGAACTGCTCCCCGGCCTGATGGGCGAGATGGTCGACTGGCTCAACGAGGGCGACCTCGGCAGCCACGTCCTGATCCGCGCCGCGATGGCACACCTGAACCTGGTCAAGATCCACCCTTGGTCCGACGGTAACGGCCGCATGTCCCGTTCGCTCCAGACCCTTCTCATCGCCCGTGGCGGTGTCCTGGCGCCGGAGTTCTCCTCCATCGAGGAATGGCTGGGCATGCCGGGCAACACCTGGGAGTACTACAAGGTCCTCCGCGAGGTCGGCGGCCCCGTCTGGTCACCCGAGCGCGACACCCTGCCCTGGATCAAGTTCAACCTCCTCGCCTACCACCAGCAGACCCAGCGGGTGCAGCACCGCGTGGACCGGTCCAACGACTGCTGGATGCAGCTCATGGAGACCGCCGACGCGCACGGGGTCACCGAGCGGCAGGTGACGGCCCTGCACGAGGTCGCGATGGTTGGCCGCGTCCGCCGCTCCCGCTATGAGAAGGCCGAGGCGATCAACACCCAGCAGGCGACACGGGACTTGCAGGCTCTGACCAAGGCCGAGTTGCTGACCGCTGTCGGGCAGACCAAGGGCCGCCACTATGTCGCCGGGCCTCGCTTTCCCCAGAAGGTCCTGGAGACAGCCAGGCGGCGTCACACCATCACCGACCCGTACCCCGTGTAAGGGCAAGCCCGGCGGTCGGCGGTGACTCCACTCCGAGGGAGGCGTCGGGTGCCCGCGCGGCGGGGCGCCGCCTCTGCCGTCCAGGGAGCCGCTGCCTCCGGTGCCGACTCCGGCGGGAGCGCCGGGGCCGCCCCCCGACCTGCGGCAGCGGCCCCGGTGCTCAGTAACCGATCGTGAAGCGGCGCTGGACGAAGCGGGGCAGTTCCGCTTCGTCGATCAGGGCGACGGCCGCGTCCTCCGCCGAGATGCGGCTGAGTCCGGCGGCATCCCGGACCGGCTGGTCGGTGCCGATCCGGAATCGGCCGGTGCGCTCGCCGGGAGCGATGTCCTCGGCGGGGCTGAAGTAGGTCCAGAGCCGGTTCGACGTGCGCAGGACGTTCAGGCCGTCCCGGGCGCCACGTGCCGCGGCCGCGTACTCGCGGGGCAGTCCGAGCTGGTCGAGGGTCTTGTGCATCAGGTCGTCGGAGTCGGCGAGCACCACTCCGGGGGCTGTCTCCAGACTGCCGGCTCCGCCGATCACGATCAGCCGGGTTCGGGGATGGCTCTCCAGGGCCTTGAGCAGCGCCCGGGCGGCGGTGGAGTGGACCGTGGGGTCGGCGATGGAGCGCCGCACGGTGTCCGCGAGGTCCTTGCTCGCGTTGCCCGGCTGGAACCCGCTGATCAGCACGTCCAGGCCGGGCAGGACGGCGGCGATGCTCAGGGGATCGAGGATGTCCACGCTTGCCCACGTCACGTTCGCGCGGCTCTCGTTGATCTGTGAGGCGTCGCGGCTGAGTGCCCTGACGTGGTGCCCGCGCCCGAGCGCCTCCGTGACGACCCGGCTGCCGATGGTGCCGGTGGCGCCGATCACTCCGATGTGCATGTTCTCTCCGATTGCTCATGCCCGGGCACGCCAGTTACCGCCGCCTACCCGAACGCCGTGCGAAAACTATACGGCGTGTAGTTTCCTCACGGCAATCAATTAAATGGCGCCGTAGAGTGCCCGCCCTGGGTCGCCGCGAGCCGCGAACCAGAGGTCATGCGCTTGTCCTCAAGAGCACTTGAGGTCCTACGGTCTGTGCATGCCCTGCGCGGCGTGCAGGCTCCGAACCGAAGTGCCAGGGGGCATCCCATGACGACCCAGCAGATCTCCGACGCCGAACTCGCCGGGCAGCCCGCCGCGTACTGGACCGGTGTCGCCTACGAGGCGCTCATCGCGTACACCCGGGCCCGGCAGGTCGAAAAGGGCTACACCCAGCCCCAGTTCTGGCTGCTGCGCAATCTGTCGGAGAACGACATCTCGCCCGACGGCGAGGGGATGACCGTCGCCGAGCTGCGGGAGGCCATGGCCTCCTACATCCGGCCCGAGGACGACCTGACGGCGGAGGCCGAAGTGCTTGTGGAGCGCGGCTGGCTGACCCAGGACGCCGAGGACCGGCTGTGGCTCACCGAGGAGGGGGAGCGGGCCCGCGTCGACCTCGCGCGCAACGCCCCCGCGATCCGCGCCGCCCTCCACGAGGGCATCGCCGACGCGGACTACGTCACCACGGTGAAGGTGCTCCAGCAGATGATCCGCAACGCGGGCGGGACGGTCGCCTGATCGACCGAGGGGCCGAGGGGTCGAGAGGCCGAGGCGCCGGACGGGGCTCGGTGGCGCGCGGCGGGAGTCCGCTACAAGCGTCGTCAACCGCACGCCATGACGGCGTGCGGTTGACGATTACGCGTGTCCCACTGGCGGTCAGTAGAACATGAACGTCGGGTACAGGCCGTTGAGGTACTGCGTGATGACCTCGCCGGCGCCTATCCCTCCGCCGTTGGCCGCGTTGGCCACGTCATAGGGCGATCCGTAGTTGCCCATCCAGTGCCAGGTCTTGGTCTGGGCAGCCTTCGCGGTGTTGCAGTTCCTGAGCGCGATGCCTTCCTGACTGGTGAGGACCGCATCGGTGGCCGGCGTGTCGCAGACCGCGACCGAGGACTTCGGCGTGTCCGGCAGCGGGTCGTCCGCAGCCGCTGCCGGGCCTGCCAGGCCGATCAGCAGGGCGATGGGGGCTGCCGCGAGGGTGAGGGCTTGGGTTCGACGGTTCATGGTGACCTCCATGAGGAGATCAGATGTTCGACGAATCGGTCATCTGGACCCATAACCGTAGGGTGGTCTACTCCACTCGGCATGTCGGCTGCGCCATTCGGGTGAGGGCGGCCACGTCGCGCCTGCCACGCAGCGCTGCCCGCACCGTGCGGCGGTGCGCCGAAGGGCTGCGGGAACCCAGCCGCTGACCGCCGAGTGTGATGCCACTGGCATGATCACCGGTCATGGGGGATTGGTTTAAGCAGGCGGATCACGGTGTGCGGTTCGAGTGGGGTCCCGTCGGGGCGGCTCATCTTGCGGGAGACGTCGCCTGTCTTGTCGTCGTCGACGTGCTCTCGTTCACCACGTCCGTGACGGTCGCGGTGGAGTCGGGAACTCACGTCATTCCCTACCGCTGGCGTGATGAGACGGCCGCGACGTTCGCCGAGCAGATGGGCGCCGGCCTGGCCGTAGGGCGTCGCATGGCCACCGCGACATCTCCGTGGTCGCTGTCACCGGCCGCGTTGCGACGGGCGCCTTTCACTCCTCGTCTGGTGCTCCCGTCGCCCAACGGGTCCACCATCGCCGGCGCTGCCGGAGAGTCCACCGTGGTCGCTGGTTCGCTGCGGAACGCAAACGCCGTGGGGCAATGGCTGGCGGATCGAGGCTACGGAACGGCTGAACGGCCCGTCGCCGTGATCGCCTCGGGTGAGCGCTGGCCGGACGGGAGTCTCAGACCGGCGCTTGAGGATCTCCTCGGAGCCGGCGCCGTGATCGCCTCACTGCGCCGACACGGCAGGGACCAGCTCTCGCCGGAGGCAACAGTGGCAGCGGCGGCCTTCGCAGGAGTCACGGACGTCGGCGTGACTGTCGCGACCAGCGCCTCGGGACGGGAACTCATCGGTGAGGGCTATGCCGACGACGTGGCCATTGCGACGGAGCTGGATGCCTGCGGCGTGGTCCCCGTGCTGACGAACGGAGCGTTCGCCGCCGCCACAGGCTGACGGCGGGCGCCCGTCAGCCGTGCCGGGGCGCGACCGGCTTGTGGCCGGGGTACACGTGCCCCAGATCGACATGCGAGCAGGTGCCCGCAGGGCCATCGTGGGTGTAGAGGTGAAACCCCCCTCGCTACCGCTCACCGACGACTGGTGCGGAGGACGACCATGGACAAGAAGCCCGCCTGCGGACCTGAGCGCGACCCTGAGTTCTTTGCCGAAATCGACAAAGTCTTCGCCCGATACCCCGAATCCGCCCGCAGATATGCGGTGCGTTGCCTGAGGCGCGAACTCGAAATACTAAAGATCGACTTCACCAAGCAAGTGGGGCTGTCACGGGTCGAGGACGGCCGGATCATCACAGAGTTCGTCGATCGGGAAGACGACCTGGTGCGTTCGTCGCACCACGCCTGCTGCGAGTGGCACGAACACCACTGTTACGAGCAGTGCCAGGAGTAACTCTCAGCGCCCCCGGCCACGGGGGCTACCGCTGCCCGCCCCGCAGCGCCGCCCGTACCAGGCTGCCGCCGCGTAGCGCGGCACCGATGGCGCCGGAGGCGTCATTCCGCCCCACCGCGTGGCACACCTTCATCACCGCCGTCCGGAACGGCGGCGGCTATCCCTGGGGAATCCGCTTCAGGTAGCGATCCCAGATCTGCGCCCCTCGGAACGGGCCGCCCCCGCTGCTGTCGTGCTGCGGCTCATCGAAGACGACCCAGTACTCCAACTCGCCTTTCCGGGCCAGGGCATGCCGCACAGGTTCGGGGGCGTAGAGGTCGTCAATCGTCCCTTGGAATTCGACCTGCCACGGCCCGTCCCAAGAGGTATCGCGGACGACCGTGACGCGAGTGCCGACGGCCATGGCACCCGAACCAGGCCCGTTCGGTGCTGAGTCGATCATCATGGCCACACCCTTGCACACTCCGTTTTTCGCTGTCACCGAAGGCCGCCTCTGTATCCGGAACGACAACAGCCCCCTCCCCGGCAAAGCCGGAAAGGGGGCTGCGTAGCGTTCACCCCGAAGGGATTAAGCAGGCGGGCTCACGCGGGGTCAGACCCGAGGCCTGTACGGGGTGATCTTGTTGTAGTTGTGGTTGACCACCCAGCCGATGTCGCCGTACTGGTTGACGAGGACCCGGTACGAGTTCCCACCGCCCTCGATGTCGTAGATCGCGGCGCCGCCCCACTTCCTTGCAATGGATGGCGGAGTGGGGTTGTTTCCTCCCGTGCGCACCTCGAAAAAGTCGGGGTTCCCGTTGTCGTCGAGGCGCTGGGGGCGGCCCCTTTGGACGATGTCGTCGACGCCGTCGTGGACGATGTTCGGGGTTTCCGGCTCCTTCTTGGCGCCGCCGCCGCCCTTGCCGCGAGCGTTACGGAGGGCCGTTCCGATGCCCTCGTCGAAGCGGCGTACTCCGTCGCCGATGGTGACCCCGCCGCCGACGATGAGGCCGGTGCTGACGGCAATGGCCGGGGCTCCGGCCAGGCAGCCGATTCCGGTGATGCACAGGGCGCCGCCCGCGATGTCACCCGAGCCGCCGACGCCCATCATGAAGACGCCGAGAGCCGTTTCGCCGGCGCCGATGATGACGTCGGGGTTCAGGAGCTCCGTGGCATAGTTTCCGACCGTCTTGGCGCCGTTCTCCAGCCAGTCGGGGATCCAGCCGTCGTCCTTGTCCTTGGCAGCCTTCTCGGCTTCGGCGTATGACTTCTTCCACGCCTCCAGGAGCCGCTGCCGCCGCTCGTTCTCTTCGTTCTGCTTGGTGACGGCGATCGTGAAGGCCTCGTCCGATGCCTTCTTTGCGGCATCCGAGTCCTTCCCGGCGGCGGTGGCCGAGCTGCGCGCCTGGTTGGCGGCGGTCCATGCCACGTCCGCCGAGCCACGGGCCGAGTCGGCCGAACTCTGGGCAGCGGCCGCGGAGTCGATGGCGTCGGCGGCGGCGCGGTTGGCGTCGGCCTCGGCCTGGCGGGCGGACTTCGCCGACTCCTTGGCCTGGGCGGCGGAGGCCTCGGCCTCGTTCGCCGACTTGTTGGCGTCGGCGGCGTACTTCTTGGCCTGGTCGGCGGACTCGTCGGCCTTCTTCGCCCAGTCCTTGGCCTCGTCGGCGGCCTTGCGGGCGACGGCGGCGACCCGGGCGGCCTCAGCCGCGTTCTTCTGCGCTCCGGCGGCGATGCCGGCGGCGCCGGCGATCAGGTGCTGCACGTCGGCGATGTGCGCCGCCGCGAGCATGTCCTTGCGCTTGGCCTGGTACTGGCCGGTCGCGATGAACCGGTGCAGCTGCTCCGGCGTGCCTTCGAGGGCGACGCGAGCGGCGGACTTGAGCTCGGGCCCCCGCTGCTGAGCTGGGTCGCCTGGACCTTCTCGTCGATGGTGCGGGCGGTGTACTGGCCCGTGGTGAAGAACTCACGGAGCTTGGCGACGCTGCCGTCCTTGAGGGCGGCCATCGCCGCTTCCTTCACGCTGCGCCCGCTGGAGGTGGCGATCTGCGTGACGCGGACGCGGTAGTCGTCCAGCATGATCTTGTCCGCGCCGGACTCCAGGAACGTGTGGACCTGCTCGGCGTCGCCGGTCAGCGCCTTCTGGGCCGCCGTCCGGAGCTCGACCGTCCGGGGCTCGACCGCCAGGCGCTGGACGCGTGCGCGGTCGTCCTGCTCGGCGGCCTTCTTCCAGCCGGTGCGGAGGTAGTCGATGACGACACCGTCGGAACCGGCGAGGGCGACCTCGGCGGTGGCACGGCTCCAGGGGCCACGGGTCTTCATCGCGATGACCGCGATCCGGCGGGCCTTCTCCGCGACCTGCTTGGTGTCCGCGCCGGACTTGGTGGCCTCGTCCGCGAGGCGTGCGGCCTCGGCGTCGAGGTCCTTGGTCTCCTGAGCCGCCTTGGCGGCCTTGGCCTTGCGCGCGTCGTCGTCGGCCTTGAGGTCCTTGGCCCGCTCGATCTCGGCGGCGGTGCGTGCGGTGAGCTCTTCGGTCTCGGTCTTGCGGGTGATCTCGAAGATCTTGCGGGCCTTGGCCACCGCGCTCGTGGCGCTGTCGGCGGCCTTCTTCGCCTCGCCGGCGTGGGCGGTCGACTCCTTGGCCGCCTTTGCCGAATCGCCCGCGTGCTTGGCTGCTTCGTCGGCGGCGTCGGCCGCCTTCTCGGCGTGCTCGGCGGCCTCGTTGGCGGCGTCGCGCGCCTCGTAGGCGGCGGCGGACGACTCGCGTGCCAGCGCCTCGGAGGCGTTGGCGGCACGGGTCGCCTCGCGTGCGTGGCGACGCGCGGAGGCCGCCGCGGCGGAGGCCTCGGCCGAGTGGACACCGGCCGCGTCGGCGAAGCCACTGGCCTCGCCGGCCGCGTCCGCGGCGTCGTTGGCGTACGCGCCCGCGGACGAGGCGGCCCTGGCCGCGCCGGAGGCGGCGTCGGCGGCGACACCGGCCTGGGATGCGGCCTGAGCTGCCATCCGGGCACCCTTGGCCGCGTTGCGGGCTTCCTCCGCGGCCTTGCGGGCGGTGGCCGCCTGGCCCGCGTCGGCGGCGGCTGCTGCTGCCGCGCCCCGGGCCCGGGAGGCGGCTTCGGCCGCACCGGCGGCGGCGGACGCGGCCTGGGAGGCGGCGGACGCCGCTACCCGTGCGGAGTGGTTCGCGGACCGCGCGGCGCTGATGGCCTGCTGCGCGGCGGCTGCCGCGCCACGGGCGGCCTCGGCGGCCCGGCCTGCGGCGTTCGCGGCGCGCTTGCCGTCCTTACGGGCCTCGTCGGTCTCCTTGGCCGCCTTGAGGGCGGCTTCCTTGGCCAGCTTCGAGGCCTCGACCGCACGCGCGGAGGCTTCCTGCGCGGCCTCGGTCTCCCGCTTGGCCCGTATGCCCGCCGCCTTGGCCTGCTCGGCCAGCTCGGCCACGGAGGCGCGCTCCTGGTCGCGGGCGCGGGCCACGTGCTGGCCCACCGCGAGGAACTCGCGGACGTCCTCGATGGTGCCGCTGAGCGCGAGCTTCGCGGCGGCCTTGGTGGCGGGGCCGCCCGTGGTCGCGATCTGCGTGAGCTCGACCCGGTCGTCGGACTCGCGGGCCGGGTACTGGCCCTCCTCGAGGAACTCCTGGATCTGCTCCGGACCGCCGTTCAGCGCGGCTCGGCCGGCTTCCTTGGTGGCGCCGCCGTTCTCGCTGACGATCTGCATGACGCGGACCTGGCGGTCCTGTGCCAGCGGGGCCTTCCAGCCGTCCTTGAGGAATGTCCGCAGGTCGTCGCGGCTGCCGTTGAGCGCCGTCTTGGCGGCCTCGCGCACGCCACGGCCGCTGACCTCGAAGAGCTGCGTGAGCGCGACCCGCTCGTCGTGCAGCTGGACGATGTCCTTCTCGCTGTCGAGGAACCGACGTACGTCCTCGTCGGTGCCCATGAGCGCGACTTCCGCCGCCGCCCTGACACCCGGGCCGCCCGTCCGCCACAGCTCGACGACGCGGCCGCGGTCGGTGGCGGGAATCGGGCTGATGACGGTGTCGTCAGCCGCCGCCGGGCTGGCGCCCAGCGCCCCCGCGGCGATAGAGAGCGAAAGGGCGCCCGCGCACAACGTGCGTATGCCGCGCCCCCATCTCCCCCCAGATCTGTTCACGTTGGTGTTTCCCATCGAATGCAACCCGCACGGTCAGGTCGGGTGCGCCGAATTTCGGCCGACCGAGCATAACCGTGGCTGGATCCGATAACTGGACGGTAGATAACCGGAGTTACGCGCTCCAGATTTGACGAGGCAAGGGCTTGGATGTCATGCGCGCGTCATCCGGTTACTTGCGGTATTCCGCGAGAAATCAAGCCTGTGCAGCCTGATGTTTCGTCAACAAGCGGCAAAGTCGGGGCTGATGGTAGGTTGTGAGCGGCGGCTTTATATCGCCCTTACATGCGACGCTGTCCGCTTGCCTGTGTTCTCGGTCCGGCTTCCCGGATTTTTTGACGTAAATTTTCTGCTGCGAAGTGGGAGAGTCGGCGCCCACTGGGTGAGTAGGCACGCGAACCGCAGGGGAACGAATGGAACGGATCACCGAGGACCAGGTCGCACAGTTGGTCCGTTTTGTGCTGGCGCGCATCCCTGATGCGGAGACGCTCCAGGGCGAAGCCGGCCGTACGGCCACGGCCCTGCGGCTGGCCGCGTACAAGCAAATCGGGGCCGTGCGCTTCCACCGGAACGCTTCGCCCGAGAGCGCGGCCGAAACCGAGCTGCACGCAACGGCCTCATGGAACCTTCTGGTTGCGCTCGCCGAGGTCTGGCGGGACCACCCGGAGTTCCCCGCCGACGCCGCCATCGAGACGTTCGAGTTCGACAGCGAGTCACCGCTCCGGCCGCAGTGATTCCGCCGGAACGGCCGGCTAGCCGCCCAGGCCGGCCGCCCCCGAAAGGCTCGCCTCCTGCGCGTCGATCAGCTCGTCCCAGTGCTCCCGCGTCCACTCGCAGGCCGCGTCCAGCGGGCCCAGCAGGCCCCGGCCGAGCGGGGTCAGGGAGTACTCGACGCGGCGCTCCGCGCCCTCGTACTCCTCCCGTACGACGAAGCCGTCCCGTTCCAGCCTGCGCAGGGACTGGCTCAGCGACTTGGCGGTGATGCCACGCAGCGGGACCTTGAGCTCCGAGAATCGGCGCGGGCCGTCCTGTAGACAGCGCAGGATCAGGGTGGCCCATTTGTCGCCCACGCGGAACGGCACCAGCGGGGACGGGCAGACGGGGTCGAACATCTCGGGGTCCAAAGCGGTCTGCACGGCCTGCGTCGTCGTCATGATCAACACCGTAGGGCGGTATCCGATCGGAAACCAGCCCTCTGCCTACGCTCCTGCCCATGGATGCGAAGAGCAGCAGGATCATCGTTTTCGGTGCGGGCGGCCGGGTCGGCCGGGCGGCAGTGGCGGAGGCCCGTAAGAGGGGCCATGAGGTCACGGCGGTCGGGCGGGCCGACGGGGACGTGACGGACCCGGCGTCCGTGGCGCGGCTCGCGGCCGGGCACGACGCGGCGATCGTCGCCGTGTACGACCCCGGGGCGCGTCCCGGCGAGTACTTCCCCGCCGTCGCCCGCGCCCTCGCGGAGGGGCTCCCGGCGGCCGGGGTGAAGCGGCTGGTGTCGGTCGGGCTGGCGTCCGTACTGCCCACCGCGTCCGGCGACTTGCTGATGGACACCCCCGGGTACCCGCAGGAGTGGCGGGAGTTCTACGTCGGCCACGGCGCCGGCACCGAGGCCCTGCGGGCGGCCGCACCGGAGGCGCTGGACTGGGTCGTGCTGAGCCCGGCGGGGGACTTCGACCACGAGGGCGAGCCCTCGGGCGGGTACGCGCCCGCCCCGGCAGCCGCCGACAGCCGGATCACGGCCGGGGACTTCGCCCGCGCGCTGCTGGACGAGGCCGAAGCCCCGACCCTGCACCGGACCCACGCCGGAGTGGCCGCTTCCCAATGCTGAAGTCAAGCCATGGAGGTGACGGGCGGTACCACTTGGTAGCACCGTCGGTCACGGATGAGTGCCCAGATGACGTTGACGCG
>NZ_JBVIQR010000017.1:0-159794 GCF_055576875.1 Streptomyces sp. NPDC033229
CGAACCGGCAGCCGAAGGCCAGGGTTGATAAGCCACCCCAAAAGCCTCCCACTCGCAAGGCCAGCACACCCACCGAACTTACGAAAAGATCAGTAATCCTCACCGTTGGTTCTCCATGCCTGCCACGCCAATCACGGCGAACCTGGCCGTATTGAGGGCGAGGTTAGTGAGGCTGATGTGACTTACGGCCTCAGTGGTATCGAGCACCGCATTAGGGACTTCGAGCAGCTCGGCGGCGGGAAGCTCGATTGTCGTGATCTCGTCGTCTTTAGCGTTGGCGTGAGCAGGGCCGGAGAGGGACAGGGCGGCCCCGGCGAGGGCGAGGGCGGTAAGTACGCGCTTGGTGCGGTTCATGCGCTGCCAACGACCCAGTGCGTATGAAGTTACGACGATCCCATAAGCGCCGTTGTCGGCCGATCCTGACGCCTTGGGTGACCTTCCTGAACGTTGCGCTTAGCGATCGTCGGCAGTGACGTTCAGTGACAACCGGACGAGAGCCCGCAGTGACCGTCATGTCCGTTTGGGGGTGGGGTGTACCCCCCTTCGGGACGGCAGGAACATCGAAGCGTCATAGCGGCTCCGTCTCTGTACGGGTTCGGAGGTCCGTGAGACCTCCCCGTGACTACGTCCGGTAGCCGTCTGGCCTGGGGAAATGCCCCGCCGATTGACCACGTCCAGCACTACCTAAAGGCGTCTAATAGCCGTTTCGGCGCGTCACAAGGATGCGTTGATGGCGCGCGAGGCAAACACCGAGGCCCGACCTGTTCCCTCGCGGGAGCGGGTCGGGCCTTTTGGCGTTCTGCGGTATTCACTCTGCGCTCAACCGACGAAGGGACAGCGCGATCAAACGCCGGGGGGCGAGGCGGGGGGTCAGGCTCCGGGGAACGCCCCGTGCTGGACTCCGGCAATGAAGGCCGACCACGCGCCCGGGGAGAGTATGAGCGTCGGTCCGTGCGGGTCCTTGGAGTCACGGACGGGGACGACGCCGGACGGTACGAGCGTGGGGGCCCATTCGACGCACGTGTCACCGCCGTTGCCGCTGTAGCTGCTTTTGACCCACTCCGCATGGGAGAAATCGGGGGTGGTGCTCATTGTGGCAATGCCTCCATGACGGACCTGATGACATCCGCCGATTCAGACGGCGGCAGCGCGCACGCGCTCAGCAGATCGTATGCGCGGCGGTGTTGGTCGCAGGAGCCTTGATCTTCGAGCAGCGTGCCTGTAGTGATGGCTTCCTCGTACGCAACCTCTGTTCCATCCTCCAAAGTGAGGAGCGTCAGCGTCCCGCCGAGCAGACCGTACGGCCCTGCGGAGAAGGGAATTACCTGAATCGTCGTAGTGGGCGTGCAAGCTAGCTGCACTAGGCGCTCAAGCTGCGTGCGCATGACGTCCGGGGTCCCGTACAGCCGCCGCAAACATGCTTCGTCCAGCACCCATGCCAGGTCGGCGTTCGGCTTGCTGCGCAGTGTGGCCTGCCTGTGCGTGCGACCGATTACCAACTCTTCGATGCGCTCCGAGGCGGCCTTCGGGTCGTGGAGTTGAAACTGTGCGCGGGAATAGTCCTCGGTTTGCAACAGCCCCGGGATGATCTGCGCCCCAAGTCCCCGAACCCTCTTGGCGCGGGACTCCAAAGTCATGAGGCGTTGAAACTGGTCGGGGTGGATTTCTTTGACTGCTAACCGGTAAAGCTCCTCGAAGATTCCGTCTGTGCCGAAAGCTGCGTCTAACCGTGCTGGAAGGTCTGGGGGCGGCATGGTCTCGGCGGCCTCAACCCGAGACAAATTACTTCGGCTGCTGTTGACCACGCCTGCCAACTTCTCAAGTGATATTCCCGCTTCTTCCCGATACCGCCGAAGCTTCGCACCGAATAGATCTCGGGCGGAGCGGTCGGGGGTTAACTCACGTGCCTTTGCTGGCATATGGTTGGCTCCGTCCGCAGTTGTGTCTATCCAGGCGAATTGATCTCCCGACTTGAAGCCGGGACATCCTTGCCTAGCGAAGCTGCCTGTCCGCCCGCAACTCTGTTTCCTCCAGAGGGGAGTTGCCCGCTCGTTGGGGGCGGGACACGTGGAGGCTCGAACAGATGACGGACCCAGTAGCGAACGAACGTCAGCAACCCCCCATGTGGGTGGTGGACACGAACAAGGGCAGCGTGGGGCGACTCATGGATACGGTAGGGCCGCGCGTGCAGCTCCGTCCGCCGCGCGGGGGACGGGAGTGGGAGGCCCTCCCGGACTCCCTTCGTCTCCCCAGCCGGGACGAGCTTCGCCAGGCGGGCGTCTCGGAGGCCCAGGAGCACCCGGCCGACGGGGACGTGGTCCTGACGCGACGGGCATTCGTGACTGCCCTGGGAGGCGTCGCCTCCCCGCCGGCGACTGTCACCATTCCGCCTCCGCCTGACGAGGACGTATCGGCGGCGGCGCTGGAGCCAGTGGAGGACGGGCGGGGAACGTGCTGATGCCCACGCCAATTTGGGATCTCCCGTACCTCGTCTCCCGACCGCTCACCAGCGGGCCGCCCGCGATGCCGACGCCGGACATGTCCGCCGCGACCCGCGCCTACTACGAGCCCGTGGTGCGCTTCGTCCCGCAGGGTGAACCCGTCCCGGCGTGCACCTGGGGCCCGTGCGGCATCTGTAAGGAGAAGGGCCGCCAATAGACCCCTGTCTCTCCGCCACCACCACCGCATGGGGTTCCCCCGACCTCACCGGCGGAGAGACAGGTCCTGACCCCGTCCGGCTAACTCTGGGGGGTTAGCCGGACGGCCCAGCCCCCGCCCTGGTCAGCACGTCGTAACTGGTCCCTTTCACCCGGTCCGGCGTGTGGGACGACCTTCCTCAGACCAGGGCGGGCCCAGCCCGTCCGGCCGCGTCGTGTCAGAGCATCGCGGCCGGGCGGGTGCACCACCATCAGACCCCCGTCCGGTCGTCACCCCGCAACGGTGAGGACGGTCGACGGCCGGACGGGTGCAAGTGCAGTGCACCACCCAAACAAGGGAGGTACCACGCATGGCCGCAGTAACAACGGACCAGCGGACCGGGCGGTCCATGGTCAATGAAGAGCTGTTCGCGAGCCTGGCCCACTTCGTGGCCGTCCACGACGGACAGCCCCAGGAGCGCGCCGAGCGCATCGCGGACCAGGCGGTGGCGTTCCTGGCCACGGTCTCCACGGCCACCGTGCCCATGGTGCCGTCGGACGACGTGGACATGGGTCTCCACGCCTTCATCCTCCACACCCGCGAGTACGCGGAGTTCTGCCAGGCACACGCGGGCCGGTTCCTCCACCACAACCCGGCCCCCGGCGGGGGCGGGCGGGACCCGGAGATGGTGAAGGCTGCCGCTCACGCCATGAAGGCGGCCGGGTTCATGGTCCTGGACAAGCTATGGACCGTGAACGGTGAGAACGCCGCGCAGTGTGACGCGGACTGCGGAAGGCCGTACGGGAAGTAACCGCCGCCGATAACCTCCGGCGGTGACGAAGGGTGGCCGTCCCTGACTCCAGGGGCGGCCACGCCGCTACCGGAAGGCGACCTGACCATGCCTGATCCGACACCACACGAGCTTCTGACGGTCGTCCTGGGGTCGACCACGCCCGCCACCCGGCGCCTGGTCCTGAACCGGCGCGGCTCCACCGTCTGGGACATAGAGACCGACCAGGGCCGGTACGCGGCCAAAGTGGGCTACCCCATCGAGGCGACACCCGAATGGCCAGCGCAGGAGTGGACAGCCCGCGCCCCCGGCCGAGAGGGCGCCATCCTCCGCCATCTCGGCGTTGAGGTCACCTACGGCGAGTGGGAACGCGGCACGTGGAACGTCCAGCCCTGGCGTGAGGGAACGAGCCTCTACGACCTGTGGGAGCCATGCCGGGCCAAGGGTGCCGCCAAGGAACCGGACCCGGCAGACGCGCTCTCCTGCGCCCAGGCCGTGGCCGCCCTGCACTCCAGAGGCTGGGCCCACGGCGACATCCAGCCCGCCCACCTCATCGTCGGCCAGGACGGCACGGAGCTGATCGATCTCGCCCTGGCCCACGGCACCCCCACCCCGGACGCCTACGACTTCCCGTTCCCCGGCTGCCTGGTCCACTACGAGGCGCCGGAAATCTCGAAGTCCGTCCTGGCGACCGGCTACGCCGTTCCGACGCCGGAGGCGGACGTCTACGCCCTCGGGGCGTCGCTGTTCATCAGCGCCACCGGCTGGCGGGCCGTGGCCTACCCGGACGATGCGCCACGCGCCGTACAGCGCCAAGCGGTCGTGGACGGCCCGCACCGCCCGGTGACCGTGGCGGGCTCTCTCGGCAAGGTGATCGAAGCGATGCTAAGCCCGACCCCAGCGGAGCGCCCCACCATCGCGGAGGTCTGCCGAGCCCTGTCACCTGCCTGACCAAGCAGCGCAGCCCCCACCTTTCGCCGCCGAACTTCCCGGGACAGTGGACTCCCCCCTTCCCAGCGAAAGGCTGACAATGGGCGTGTGCTGGAGATCACGCGGGAAGCGTTCGAAGAGCTGGTCGGCGATGCGCTGGACATGATCCCCCCGGAGCTGATCAGGGTCATGGACAACGTCGCGGTGTTCGTGGAGGACGAGCCCCCGGCGGAGGACCCGGACCTGCTGGGGCTCTACGAGGGGGTTCCCCTTACTGAGCGCGGGGAGTGGTACGCCGGGACGTTGCCCGACCGGATCACGATCTATAAGGGGCCGATCCTGCGCTTCTGCGAGACGCGGGACGAGATCGTTCACGAGGTTGCCACCACTGTGATCCATGAGGTGGCTCACCACTTCGGGATCGAAGATCAAAGACTCCATGACCTGGGCTGGGGCTGATCGGCCAACCGGCGGACCCCCTCGTCACCCAACGGGCCAAAGATCACCCGAAGAGGTGTACGACGAGGTATCGTGAACAACAGTCACTTCCGTCTCTTCCAGGGCCTCTTCCCGGGTCTCGCACATCCGCAGCGTCGGCCCCCGGTAGATCGTGATGCGGTCCGGCAGCACTCCCGCGTACCACTCGCCGCGCTCGGTCAGCGGCGTCCCCTCGTAGAGACCGAGCAGCTCCGGGTCCTCCGCCGGCGGCTCGTCCTCCACGAACACCGCGACGTTGTCCATCAGCCGCGTCAGCTCCGGCGGGATGCGGTCCAGGGCCTCGGCGACCAGTTCCTCGAACTCCTCGCGCGTCATCTCCAGCACGCTCGCCATTGTCCGCCAACGGTGCGCCGGGCGCTGTACCTCGGCGGGCACTTCCGGAGATCTTCGAGCCCCGCCGTACCCCCGGCCCGGCCCCGCCGCGAAGGCTCAGGGAAACCGTTTTGGCGTTCCCTCCCTCCATCCCATATGCTTCTCACGTCCCCGACGCGCTGCAAAGCGCCCAGGTGGGCCATCAGCCCTCATCGTCTAGTGGCCCAGGACGCCGCCCTTTCAAGGCGGTAGCACGGGTTCGAATCCCGTTGGGGGCACGCAATACCGTGTGCGAGACTAGTGCTCGCACATTGCAAGGTCCTGTGGAGCAGTTTGGAGTGCTCGCCACCCTGTCAAGGTGGAGGCCGCGGGTTCAAATCCCGTCAGGACCGCTGCGGCTCGTCAAGAGCTGCGTGGCTGGGTAGCTCAGTTGGTACGAGCGATCGCCTGAAAAGCGATAGGTCGCCGGTTCGACCCCGGCCCCAGCCACGGTGAGGCCCCCGTCTTCGATGGGGGCCTCAGTCTTTTTCCGGAGACTTGCGGGGCGCGCCCCGGTCCCCGCGGAGGGCGTGCGCTTCGGCTGCGGGCCCGCTCATTGCCGCCTGCGGCGGCGAGCGCCCTGCGGGCGCGTCCTCAATCGCCGGACGGTCTTGTTCTGGCCGGGGACACCGCCGCGCAGCGGTGGTGCGCCCCTGTGATCCGCCGGACAGGCCCCGGCGGTAAATGCGTTCGCCGCTTCGCGACCGCTGGTGCGATCCTGGACTTCGTATGTCTACGCAGCCTGCCCCCGCCACCGCCGCCGGCCTCGCCGCCCGCCTGCCCGAGCTGACGCTGCGCGATCAGCAGCGGCTGGGCCGCCGGCTCGACGGCGCGCGCCGCATCCGTAAGCCCGAAGCCCGAACGGCCGTACTGGCCGAGATCGCGGCCGACCTCGACACCGCCGAGCTGCGCGTCGCGAACCGCCGCGCGGCCGTGCCCGAGATCACCTACCCCGAACAGCTGCCGGTCAGCCAGAAGAAGGACGAGATCCTCGAGGCGATCCGCGACCACCAGGTCGTGATCGTCGCGGGCGAGACCGGCTCCGGCAAGACCACCCAGATCCCGAAGATCTGTCTGGAGCTCGGCCGCGGGGTCAAGGGCCTCATCGGTCACACCCAGCCCCGCCGGATCGCCGCGCGCACCGTGGCGGAGCGGGTCGCCGAGGAGCTGCGCACCCCGCTCGGCGAGGCGGTCGGCTGGAAGGTCCGCTTCACCGACCAGGTCGGCGGCGAGACGCTCGTGAAGCTGATGACGGACGGCATCCTGCTCGCCGAGATCCAGACGGACCGCGAGCTGCGCCAGTACGACACGATCATCATCGACGAGGCGCACGAGCGCAGCCTCAACATCGACTTCATCCTGGGCTACCTCGCCCAGCTGCTGCCCCGCCGCCCCGACCTCAAGGTCGTCATCACCTCGGCGACGATCGACCCGGAGCGCTTCTCCCGCCACTTCGGTGACGCCCCGATCGTGGAGGTCAGCGGGCGTACGTACCCCGTCGAGGTGCGCTACCGGCCGCTGCTGGAAGAGGACTCCAACGACCCCGACCGCGATCAGATCACCGCGATCTGCGACGCCGTCGACGAACTCCAGCGCGAGGGCGACGGCGACATCCTCGTCTTCCTCTCCGGCGAGCGGGAGATCCGGGACACCGCCGACGCGCTGGAGAAGAAGAAGCTCCGGTTCACGGAGGTGCTGCCGCTGTACGCGCGGCTGTCGCACGCCGAGCAGCACCGGGTATTCCAGCGTCACACCGGCCGTCGCATCGTCCTCGCGACGAACGTGGCGGAGACGTCCCTGACCGTGCCGGGCATCCGGTACGTCATCGACCCGGGCGCGGCCCGTATCTCGCGCTACAGCCACCGCACCAAGGTGCAGCGGCTGCCCATCGAGCCGGTCAGCCAAGCGAGCGCCAACCAGCGCAAGGGCCGCTGCGGCCGTACGTCAGACGGCATCTGCATCCGGCTCTACTCCGAGGACGACTTCCTCTCCCGTCCGGAGTTCACGGACGCGGAGATCCTCCGCACGAACCTGGCCTCCGTCATCCTCCAGATGACCGCCGCCGGCCTCGGGGACATCGAGAAGTTCCCCTTCATCGACCCGCCGGACCGGCGCAACATCAAGGACGGTGTCGACCTCCTCCAGGAGCTGGGGGCGATCGATCCCAAGGAGAAGGACCACAAGAAGCGGCTCACCCCGCTCGGCCGCAAGCTCTCGCAGCTGCCGCTGGACCCCCGGCTGGCGCGGATGGTCCTGGAGGCCGACCGCAACGGCTGTGCGCGCGAGGTCATGGTCATCGCCGCCGCGCTGTCCATCCAGGACCCGCGCGAGCGGCCCTCGGAGAAGCAGCAGCAGGCGGACCAGCAGCACGCCCGGTTCAAGGACGAGACGAGCGACTTCCTCGCCTTCCTGAATCTGTGGCGCTATGTGCGCGAGCAGCAGAAGACGCTGTCGTCCTCGGCCTTCCGCCGGATGTGCAAGTCGGAGTTCCTGAACTATCTGCGGATACGCGAGTGGCAGGACATCTACAGCCAGCTGCGTACGGTCGCGAAGACGATGGGCATCCAGTTCGCGGAGGGCGACGCGGCGCCCGACCACATCCATCAGTCGCTGCTGGTGGGCCTGCTGTCCCACATCGGCCTCAAGGACACCGAGAAGAACGAATACCTCGGTGCCCGCAGCGCGAAGTTCGCGGCGTTCCCCGGTTCGGCGCTGTTCAAGAAGCCGCCGCGCTGGATCATGTCGGCGGAGCTGGTGGAGACCTCGCGGCTGTGGGCGCGGGTCAACGCGAAGATCGAGCCGGAATGGGTCGAGCCACTCGCCCAGCACCTGGTGAAGCGCACGTACAGCGAGCCGCACTGGGAGCAGAAGCAGGCGGCCGTGATGGCCTACGAGCGGGTGACGCTGTACGGCGTCCCGATCGTGGCCCAGCGGAAGGTGAACTACGGGCGGATCGACCCGGAGACCAGCCGTGATCTCTTCATCCGCAACGCCCTGGTCGAGGGCGACTGGCGGACCCATCACCAGTTCTTCCACGACAACCGCAAACTGCTCGGCGAGGTCGAGGAGTTGGAGCACCGGGCCCGGCGTCGCGACATCATGGTCGACGACGAGACGCTCTTCGACTTCTACGACCAGCGGCTGCCCGAGCATGTGGTGTCGGGTGCGCATTTCGACTCCTGGTGGAAGCACAAGCGGCGCGAGGAGCCGGAGCTGCTCAATTTCGAGCACTCCATGCTCATCAACGAGAACGCCGAGGCGGTCACCAAGGACGACTATCCGGATTCCTGGCGGCAGGGCCGGCTGAAGTTCAAGGTGACGTATCAATTCGAGCCGGGCGCGGACGCGGACGGGGTGACCGTCCATGTGCCGCTCCAGGTCCTCAACCAGGTCTCGGCCGAAGGCTTCGACTGGCAGATCCCCGGCCTCCGCGAGGATCTGGTGACCGAGCTGATCCGCTCGCTCCCGAAGCCGATCCGCCGGAACTACGTCCCGGCGCCGAACTACGCCAAGGCGTTCCTGGACCGGGCCGTGCCCTTGCAGGAGCCGCTGGCCACGACGCTGACGCGGGAGCTGCAGCGGATGGTGGGCGTGCGGATGGAGCCGGAGGACTTCGACTTCGGCAAGGTCCCCGACCATCTGAAGATCACCTTCCGGATCATTGACGAGCGCAAGCGGAAGATCGCGGAGGACAAGGACCTCGAGGCGCTGCGGATCCGGCTCAAGCCGAAGACGCAGGCCGCGATCACCAAGGCCTTCGAGCAGGCCTCCGTGACCACGTCGGGCGACGCGGGCGGGTCGCGCGGCCCGGAGCAGCGCTCGGGGCTGACCCAGTGGACGATCGGGACGCTTCCGCGCACCTTCGAGACCCGGCGGGCGGGTCAGCCGGTGAAGGCGTATCCGGCGTTGGTGGACGAGGGCACGTCGGTGGCGGTGCGGCTCTTCGACACCGAGCCGGAGCAGCGCGAGGCGATGTGGGCCGGCACCCGTCGGCTCATCCTGCTCAATCTGCCGTCCAACCCCGCGAAATTCGCCCAGGACAAGCTGAACAACCAGCAGAAGCTCGCCCTGTCGCGGAATCCGCACGGTTCCATCCAGGCCCTCTTCGACGACTGCGTGTCCGGTGCCGCCGACAAGCTGATCGCCGCGCACGGCGGGCCCGCGTGGGACGAGGAGTCCTTCCGCAAGCTCTTCGACGCCGTGCGGGCGGACATCGTGGACGCGACGCTGGACGCCATCCGCAAGGTGCGGGAGGTGCTGGCCGCGTGGCAGGCGTGCGAGCGCCGGCTGAAGGACACCAAGTCCCTCGTCCTGGTCCCGTCCGTCACGGACGTCAAGGAGCAGCTGGCGGATCTCGTACGGCCCGGCTTCGTGACCGCCCACGGCGTGCGCCGGCTGCCGGACCTGCTGCGGTATCTGGTGGCGGTCGACCGGCGGCTGACGCAACTGCCCACCAACGCCGAGCGGGACCGCACCCGGATGGCGAAGGTGCACGAGATGCGCGACGAGTACCTCTGGCTCCTGGAGCAGTTCCCCAAGGGGCGGCCCGTGCCGCAGGAGGCGCGGGACATCCGCTGGATGATCGAGGAGCTGCGGGTCAGCTACTTCGCGCACGCGCTGGGCACGGCCCATCCGGTGTCGGACAAGCGGATCGTGAAGGCCATCGACGCGTTGGCGCCGTAGGCGCGGGTTGCCGGGAAACCGGTCCCCGGACCCGGTCCGAAGCCAGTCCGAAGCCCTCTTCGGGAGTCCGTCGGGGGCCCTTGGGACGGTACTTCGGACCGGGGCCGCGGATTCACCCCGGATCGGGTTCGACCGCACCCCCTGACCTGCTGTAGAGTCTGTTTCGCAGCACCGCGAAGGCGGGAAAGCAAAGCAAGGTCCTGTGGAGCAGTTTGGAGTGCTCGCCACCCTGTCAAGGTGGAGGCCGCGGGTTCAAATCCCGTCAGGACCGCATCAACGTAAGGCCCGTACCCTTCTCACTGGGTGCGGGCCTTACTGCTTGTGCGGGCCCAGAAGATCGGCGGAGGCCGCGCCCGGGATTGAGTGCGGGCCTCACTGCTCGTGCGAGCCCAGAAGATCGGCGGAGGCCGCGCCCGCGGCGGAGCCGCCATCGGACACAGCAAATCCCGTCAGGACCGCATCAACGCAAGGCCCGCACCCTTCTCACTGGGTGCGGGCGTTATTGCTTGTGCGGCCGGAGAGACCGTCGAACACAGCACAACCCGTCAGGACCGCCTCGCGGCAAGGCCCGTGTCCCTAGAGTGGGTGCGGGCCCGTTGGAGGGCCTCAGCGGCACTTGGCCCGGATACCCCTAGGGATCCGGGCCTTCTTGCGTTCGACCTTGACTGCGACACGTGCCAGGGGTACCCGTAGCAGTGGAGGAGGTGCCGCACTCCATGACGAAGACCCGGACCGGATCCGAGCGGACCGAGCGCATCAGGCATGAGACGAGGGCGCTGCTGCGTGCCCACCTCTCGGCCGCGTCGGGGTACCGCCACCTGACCAGACACTGCCCGGTGTGCCACCGGCTCCTGAGACTCGCCCAGGAGGCCGGCAGCGGTGCGGGCGACGAGACCTGCGCACAGGCCGAGGGCGTGGCCGAGCGCGACGCCCAGCGCGGCACCGAGCGTGATGTCGAGGGCCCAGGCGGCTCCAGGGGGTGACGGGCCCGGTCGGCGGGGACGAAAGTCCCTCTTTCCGGTGACCAACGGCGGCTGCCGCGACGGCAGTCGAATGCCAGGGTGGGAGCCGGGTTTCTCTACCGCAGCGGCACGGTGAGTGACAAGCACGTCGCGATGTGACGGGAGTCACCGAAGGAGTTTCCGGAGTGAGGGAACTTACCCCTCACCTACACCCGGTCAATTTAATATGTGCAATTGCACCACCCCCGAAAGGGGGGCTCTTCTCCCGGGCGTTCCGCCAGGGTTCGTCCCCGGACCGGCCGTGATCCCTCCATGGGCCCGCTACGACACCCTTGTGACCCGCCAGATCCCCGCCCCCTGACGGCGAGCCAGGCGAGCCAGACGGCCCGACGGCGGCCCGACAGCGGCCCGGCGGCGGGCATAAAAAAGATCGCGCTGGACCCGGCGGAGTCCAGCGCGATCGACGACGCACCCAAGTCGGTGGGCATGGAGCCTGTTGGGGCAGGCGTCCAGTCGTTTGCAGCTAGGTGGTGCTTGGGCGAAAGCCGGGTTGGGGGCCCCGGAAAACGCCCGGTTATGCCTTTGTTCAGGCCTCGCTACGCTGCTGCGGAATGCCCGCCAGCAGCGCGCGGACCTCCGCTTCGCGGTATCGCCGGTGTCCTCCGAGCGTGCGGATGGACGTGAGCTTGCCTGCCTTGGCCCAGCGCGTGACCGTCTTCGGGTCCACGCGGAACATCGTGGCAACCTCAGCCGGGGTCAGCAGCGGCTCGGCATCAGGGGTGCGAGCGGTCATGAGCGGCCTCCTCGGGAGAACCGAACCATCACGTCGGTTCTTTCCTCTAAATTCTGCACCTTGACCCGCGTTGCCCGAAATGGCGGACGCGGGCCGAGTCGGTTATAGGACGAACGGCTTGTCCTCGGCACTACAACTACACCATCTGTCCAGCCACGTCGGCCAAACCGATGGAATTGCCCTCTCAGGTGTTCAACCTCGACGGAAGCCGATGGACCATGTCATAGCGGACAGTCACGTCACCGTGACGATCAGTCACAGCGGGATCAGGGGTCACCAGACCCGCCAATGGGGGCAATACCGAACTATCCGCCCATACTTGGACGGAAGGAGTCCTTCCCGGACTCCTTGTCCTATTTTGCCACGAGGGTGGGCGATGGGCGCAAGACCTGACGTAAGTGCGTTAGGTCACGGTTGCCGCAATGGCCCGGATCGGGACCTAGGTCCTACCGCACCGGCCCCAGCGATCTCCAGACGCCCCAGCAGCCCCGGCAGTTCCCGCTTCCAGGAATCTCAGTTGGCGTATTGCCGGTCCCGCACGGCGCGCCAGCGCTCAGTGAGCCGCTCGTACGCCGCGCCCGCCCGCGCGCCGTCCCCGTCGCGCAACGCCGCCAGCCCCTCCGCCGTGTCGGCGGCGGAGTGATCGTCGGCGAGCCGCGGCTCGGGCACCAGGTGGACCAGGCCGCCGTAGTCGAGCTCCACCAGGGAGCGCGGATGGAATTCCTCCAGCCAGCGCCCCACTTCCACCAGGCCGTCGATCAGCGGCCCTTCCTCGATCGCGTCCTTGAGCGTCCGCAGGGCCCGCGCGACCCGGCGCCGGGCCTGCACCATGGGCGTGCGGTAGCGCAGGACCGGGGCCGGCCGGGCCGGGGGCCCGGGCTCGCCCTTGGCGTACTCGCGCTCCTCGTCCGCGAAGAGCACGAACCAGCGCAGCGGCACCTGCCAGGTCGCGGTCTTGATCCACGGCCGGGCGTCCGGGTTGCGCTCCTGCCAGCGCTCGTAGTCCGCCGCCGCCTGCCTGCGGACCACCGGCGGCAGCACGGCGTCCAGGACGGGCGCGGGGAACCGCTCGGCCAGCTCCTCCAGCGCCAGCCAGCCGCGTAGCCGGGTCCGCCAGGGACAGACGCACAGCACGCCGTCCTGCAGGGCGATGAAGGCGTCACCGCTCTCGTGCACCGGAACGGGCACGGGTGGGGTGGGCAGCAAGTCGGCCAGCGACCGGCGCAGTTCGTCCTGGGCGCCGGGGAGCTTCCCGCGCCGTGCGTAACGCACCCAGTGCGTACGCTCCGGCTCGGGGAACGCGCCGAGCGGTTCGTAGACCCGTAGGTAGGCCGCGTACGGGACCGTCACCGATGACGCCAGTCGCAACGCTCGCTCCCTCAAGCCGAAGGACACCCGGGGAGCGCCGGTGACCTCCCCGTACTGTCCAGATCGTCCCATGTCGTCGCAGCCCGGGAGAGTGATCCTCCGCACCACACCGATCAGGGCGGCCGGGAGGTCTTACTCTCTTGCCAACCGGCCCTCCCCCACCCCTCGGAGGGCGACCTCCGCGACATATGGAGTCACCACAGTGACTGACGTACGTCCCACCTCCGGCGCCGAAGGCGTACTGCACACCCTGTTCCACTCGGACCAGGGCGGCCACGAGCAGGTTGTGCTGTGCCAGGACCGCGAGAGCGGTCTGAAGGCCGTCATCGCCCTGCACTCCACAGCCCTGGGCCCGGCCCTCGGCGGCACCCGCTTCTACCCGTACGCCTCCGAGGAGGAGGCGCTGCGGGACGCGCTCAATCTGTCGCGCGGTATGTCGTACAAGAACGCGCTGGCGGGCCTCGATCACGGTGGCGGTAAGGCAGTGATCATCGGCGACCCCGATCTGATCAAGTCCGAACAACTCCTGCTCGCCTACGGTCGGTTCGTGGCCTCCCTCGGTGGGCGTTATGTCACGGCTTGCGATGTCGGCACCTACGTCCAGGACATGGACGTGGTCGCCCGCGAGAACCGCTGGACCACCGGCCGCTCCCCCGAGAACGGCGGCGCCGGCGACTCCTCCGTCCTCACCGCCTTCGGCGTCTTCCAGGGCATGCGGGCCGCCGCACAGACCCAGTGGGGCGAGCCGACGCTGCGCGGCCGCCGGGTCGGCGTCGCGGGCGTCGGAAAGGTCGGCCACCACCTCGTCGAGCATCTGGTGGAGGACGGCGCGGAGGTCGTCGTCACGGACGTCCGCGCGGAGGCCGTGGAGCGGATCACCGCCCGGCACCCGCAGGTCACCTCGGTCGTCGACGCCGACGTACTGATCCGTACGCCGCTCGACGTCTACGCGCCCTGTGCCCTCGGCGGCGCGCTGAACGACGAGACGGTGGCCGCCCTCACCGCCACGATCGTCTGCGGCGCGGCCAACAACCAGCTCGCCCACCCGGGGGTGGAGAAGGACCTCGCCGACCGCGGCGTCCTCTACGCCCCGGACTACGTGGTGAACGCGGGCGGCGTGATCCAGGTCGCGGACGAGCTGCACGGCTTCGACTTCGACCGGGCGAAGGCCAAGGCGACGAAGATCTTCGACACGACGCTGGCCATATTCGATCGGGCCAAGGCGGACGGCATCCCGCCGGCCGCCGCCGCGGACCGGCTCGCCGAGCAGCGGATGGCGGACGCCCGCGCCGGCGCCACGGGGCGGACCGCTCCGTAGCCCGCCCGGCACGCGGGGTGCCTGCCGGCCTTCACGGGTGCGGGTGTGCGCTTGGCCCTGTCGCCCGGGTCGGGTGCACCAGCGCCGCGCGCCGATGTCCTCAAACGGTCCTCGAATACCGGACGGGCCGAGTTCCTGTCCGGCCGCCGACCAAGATCGGCCGGACAGGCTGTCGGCACCCGCACAGTGGTCCCCACAGACCCGCCGTTCGGAGGTGGTGAGGGAGAGATCTCTCACCACCCCTCGGCGGGTCGTCGCACAAGACACGTTAAAATCGCAGCTGACCAGCGGGGACGGGGCTCCCTGCGGGTTGTGCTCCGTGCCACGTCATGCGGGCGACGTACCGTATGGCCGCGGAAGCAGGTACCGTTGAAGCCCTACAGGCCGGACTTCCCAACGGGAGTCCGCTCTGACTCATGAACGTGAACGCGTTGACTCTGGGGCCGTCGAGCCCCGTCACTGAGGGGGTCGAGCCATGGGGCGCGGCCGGGCCAAGGCCAAGCAGACAAAGGTCGCCCGCCAGCTGAAGTACAACAGCGGCGGGACCGACCTCTCACGTCTGGCCAATGAGCTGGGCGCATCGCCGGCGAAGCAGCCGCTGCCAAGCGAGCCGCTCGAAAAGGACGATGAGCTGGACGACGATCCGTACGCTCAGTACGCGGATCGTTACAACGACGAAGAGGACGAGGACGAGCAATCGCCCGAGACCTATCGTCGCCGCGCTTGACGCTGTAACTCCCACCGACCCGTTCCAGGGCATGCCCCGGACCGGGTTCTGTGCTGCCTGTTGCCTGTCCGGCGGATCAGCGAGGCGCACCACCGCTGCGCGGCGGTGTCCGGGGTCGCCGGACGGGCTGATGGCGGCTGAGCCCCGCCATATCCAACCCGTCCGGCATTTGAGGACGCGCCCGCAGGGCGCCCGCCGCCGCAGGCGGCAACAACGGGCCCGCAGCCGAAGATCCATCGGGCCCGCCGCAAGCCGACGGGCCCGAACCGGTCAGCTCGAATAGTCCCCGGTCAGCGCCACCGGCTCGGCGTGGTCGCCGCGCTCGGTGATCTCTCCCGCGACCCAGGACTCCACGCCCCGGTCGGCGAACGTCGCCAGTGCCACGTCCACGGACTCCTGCGGCACGACGGCGATCATGCCGACGCCCATGTTCAGGGTCTTCTCCAGCTCCAGCCGCTCCACGCCGCCGAGCTGCCCCACGAGGTCGAACACCGCGCCCGGCGCCCAGGTGGACCGGTCGACGCTCGCGTGCAGCCCGGCCGGCATCACCCGGGCCAGGTTGTTGGCGAGGCCGCCGCCGGTGATGTGCGAGAAGGCGTGCACCTCGGCCGTGCGGGTGAGGGCGAGACAGTCCAGCGAGTAGATCTTGGTGGGCTCCAGCAGCTCCTCGCCGAGGGTGCGGCCGAACTCCGGAACCTCGCGGTCCAGCTCCCAGCCGGCCCGGTCGAAGAGCACATGGCGGACCAGTGAGTACCCGTTCGAGTGAAGTCCGGACGACGCCATCGCGATGACGACGTCACCCTTTCGAATGAGGTCGGAACCCAGGACCCGGTCGGCCTCGACCACGCCCGTGCCGGCACCGGCCACGTCGAAGTCGTCGGCGGCCAGCAGCCCCGGGTGCTCGGCCGTCTCACCGCCGACGAGGGCACAGCCCGCGAGGACACAGCCCTCGGCGATGCCCTTGACGATGGCCGCGACCCGCTCCGGGTAGACCTTGCCGACGCAGATGTAGTCGGTCATGAAGAGCGGCTCCGCGCCGCACACCACGAGGTCGTCCACGACCATGCCGACCAGGTCGTGGCCGATGGTGTCGTAGACCCCCATCCGGCGGGCGATGTCGACCTTCGTGCCGACGCCGTCGGTCGCGGAGGCGAGCAGCGGGCGCTCGTAGCGCTTGAGGGCGCTGGCGTCGAAGAGACCGGCGAAGCCGCCGAGGCCGCCGACCACCTCCGGACGGGTGGCCTTCTTCACCCACTTCTTCATGAGCTCGACGGCGAGATCGCCGGCTTCGATGTCGACGCCCGCGCTTGCGTAGCTGGCACCAGTGGTCTCAGACATCAGTTTGAGATCTTTCGTGTCGTTCGGTACTACGGGGGCGTTACGGGCGACGGAGCGCGTCGGCGGCGTCGGTGCCACCGGCCAGCTCCGACTCCAGCAGCTGCTTGCCCAGCAGCTCGGGGTCGGGCAGCGGCATCGGGTACTCGCCGTCGAAGCAGGCACGGCAGAGGTTCGGCTTGGCGATGGTGGTCGCCTCGATCATGCCGTCGATGGAGATGTACGCGAGCGAGTCCGCGCCCAGCGACTTGCCGATCTCCTCGACCGTCATGCCGTTGGCGATCAGCTCGGCGCGGGTGGCGAAGTCGATGCCGAAGAAGCACGGCCACTTCACCGGGGGCGAGCTGATCCGGATGTGGACCTCGGCGGCGCCGGCCTCGCGGAGCATCCGGACCAGGGCGCGCTGGGTGTTGCCGCGGACGATGGAGTCGTCGACGACCACGAGGCGCTTGCCGCGGATGACTTCCTTGAGCGGGTTGAGCTTGAGCCGGATACCGAGCTGGCGGATGGTCTGGCTCGGCTGGATGAAGGTCCGGCCGACGTAGGAGTTCTTGACCAGGCCCGTGCCGTACGGGATGCCGCTGGCCTCCGCGTACCCCACGGCGGCCGGGGTGCCGGACTCCGGGGTCGGTATCACCAGGTCGGCCTCGACCGGGGCCTCGGCCGCGAGCTTGCGGCCCATCTCGACCCGGGACAGATAGACGTTGCGGCCCGCGATGTCGGTGTCGGGGCGCGCGAGATAGACGTACTCGAAGACGCAGCCCTTGGGCCTCGCCTCCGCGAACCGGGAGGTCCGTACGCCGTTCTCGTCGATGGCGACCAGTTCGCCGGGCTCGACCTCGCGTACGAAGGAAGCACCGCAGATGTCCAGGGCAGCGGTCTCGGAGGCCACCACCCAGCCGCGCTCCAGTCGGCCGAGGACCAGCGGGCGGATGCCCTGCGGATCACGGGCCGCGTACAGCGTGTGCTCGTCCATGAAGACGAGGGAGAAGGCGCCCTGCACATCGGGGAGGACCTTGGCGGCCGCTTCCTCGATGGTCAGCGGCTTGCCGTCGGCGTCGGTCTGGCCCGCGAGGAGCGCGGTGACCAGGTCCGTGTCATTGGTCGCCGCGACCTGGGTGGCCCGGCCGTTCTCCCGGGGGAGAGCGGCGACCATCTCGGCAAGCTGGGCGGTATTGACCAGATTGCCGTTGTGACCGAGGGCGATGGAGCCGTTGGCGGTCGCGCGGAAGGTCGGCTGCGCGTTCTCCCACACCGAGGCACCGGTGGTGGAGTAGCGGGCATGTCCGACCGCGATATGGCCCTGGAGGGAGCCGAGGGAGGTCTCGTCGAAGACTTGGGAGACAAGTCCCATGTCCTTGAAAACGAGGATCTGGGAGCCGTTGCTCACAGCGATACCCGCGGACTCCTGTCCACGGTGCTGCAATGCATACAGTCCGAAATAGGTGAGTTTGGCGACCTCTTCACCCGGAGCCCAGACACCGAAGACGCCACAAGCGTCCTGGGGGCCCTTCTCACCGGGGAGCAGGTCGTGGCTGAGTCGTCCGTCACCACGAGGCACAAGGTAAGTCTATTGCAGGTACGAGGTTCATCCGAACCGGGGACGACAGGTAATGGCTCACACCACGCACAGCCACTCGACACGTACGCGCGATGACCGATCACATGCCTTTTCTTGCGTTTCCCGGCATGGTTTTCCGGCTGCTTTTTCCGGGGCCCCTCCCCCACTTTCCCCGCTTTCCCTCGCTTTCCCCGGACGGCCCCGGCAAGGGCGCCGGATCAGCCCAGCAGGGGCAGTTGCGCGGAGATGTCCGCGCGCTCCCCGCTCGCGGAAACGGCCGCCCGATCGAGGGCCGTGGCCCAGTCCGTACGGCCGGTCGCGAGGCGGACCCAGGTGAGGGGATCGGTCTCGACGACGTTGGGCGGGGTGCCCCGCGTGTGCTTGGGGCCTGCCACGCACTGGACCACCGCGAAAGGCGGAATCCGGACTTCCACCGAACCGCCCGGCGCCTTGGTGGCGAGCCCGTCCGCCAACAGCCGGACACAGGTGGCCAGGGCCTGCCGGTCGTAGGGGATTTCGGTGTCCAGCGCGGCGGCCAGATCATCGGTGTGCACGATCAGTTCGACACATCGGGTGACGATCAGGTCGTCCAGACGCATCGCGCCGACCCGCGCCGCGACGAGCCGGTCGCCGGGGGCCGGGAGGGTGATGTCGGTGAAACGGGCGGCGGTGCGGTCGAGGAGTTCGAGCGGCTCGGCACCGGCGGCCGCCTCGTGGGCCGCCTCGTCGACCTTCCCGGCGAACGCGCGGGTGGCGAACGCCCAGTCGACCAGGGCGACTTCATGCTTGTGGGGCGCGTCCGCCTCGATGCTGCGGCTGACGTTGTCGGTGACGCTCGCGATGTGCGCGGCCAGCTCGCGAACCGTCCAGTCGCCGAGCCGGGTGGGCAGCGCCAGCTGCTCGGCACTCAGCCCCGCCACCACTTCGCGCACGTTTCGGAACTGCGCGAGGACGGCGGCGCGGGTCTTGGCGGGGTCGTAGCTGCGGGCACGGGGTTTGCGCGGGGCGGAAGGCATGCTCCGACCCTATTCCGTGGTGGTTGAGCGGGTGGCGGATTACCCCGAAGGCGGCCCGCCCCGTCAGGAGCGGACCGCCTTCGTGAAGCCGGGAAACGTACCGGATCAGACGAGCAGAGCCGGGATCGTCGCCTCGTGCGCCTCACGCAGCTCGGCCAGCGGAATGCTGAACTGGCCCTGGACGTCGATCACTTCACCGTCGACGACGCCCACGCGCGTGGCGGGCAGCCCGCGCGCGCCGCACATGTCGGTGAACCGCAGTTCCTCGCTGCGCGGCACGGACACCAGCGCGCGGCCGGCCGACTCGGAGAAGAGGAAGACGAAGGGGTCCATGCCGTCGGGGACGACGATCCGGGCACCCTTGCCGCCCCGCAGACACGACTCGACGAGGGCCTGGATCAGCCCGCCGTCGGACAGGTCGTGCGCCGCGTCGGCCATGCCGTCGCGGGATGCGGAGATGAGGATCTCGCCCAGCAGCTTCTCGCGGCCCAGGTCGACCTTGGGCGGCAGCCCGCCGAGGTGGTCGTGGATCACCTGGGACCAGGCGGAGCCGCCCAGTTCCTCCGCCGTGTCACCCAGCAGATACAGCAGCTGGCCCTCTTCGGCGAAGGCGATCGGCGTACGGCGCTCGACGTCGTCGATGACACCGAGCACCGCGACCACCGGGGTGGGGTGGATCGCGGTCTCGCCGGTCTGGTTGTACAGCGAGACATTGCCGCCGGTCACCGGGGTGCCGAGCTCCAGGCAGCCATCCGCCAGTCCGCGGGTGGCCTCGGCGAACTGCCACATGACGGCCGGGTCCTCGGGCGAACCGAAGTTCAGGCAGTTGGAGATGGCCAGCGGCCGGGCACCGGAGGCGGCGACGTTGCGGTACGACTCGGCCAGCGCCAGCTGCGCGCCCGTGTACGGGTCGAGCTTGGTGTAGCGGCCGTTGCCGTCCGTGGCGACGGCGACACCGAGGTTGGTGTCCTCGTCGATCCGGACCATGCCCGAGTCCTCGGGCTGCGACAGGATCGTGTTGCCCTGGACGAACCGGTCGTACTGGTCGGTGATCCAGGACTTCGAGGCCTGGTTCGGGGAGGCGACGACCTTCAGGACCTGCGCGCGCAGCTCCTCGCCCGAAGCCGGCCGGGGAAGCTTGTTCGCGTCGTCGGCCTGGAGGGCGTCCTGCCAGTCGGGACGGGCGTACGGGCGCTCGTAGACCGGGCCCTCGTGCGCGACCGTGCGCGGCGGGACGTCCACGATCTGCTCGCCGTGCCAGAAGATCTCCAGCCGCTCGCCGTCGGTGACTTCACCGATGACGGTGGCGATGACGTCCCACTTCTCGCAGATCTCCATGAAGCGCTCGACCTTGCCGGGCTCCACGACCGCGCACATGCGCTCCTGCGACTCGCTCATGAGGATTTCCTCGGGCGAGAGGGAGGAGTCGCGCAGCGGCACGGTGTCCAGCTCGACGCGCATGCCGCCCGAACCGGCGCTGGCCAGCTCGCTGGTGGCGCAGGACAGACCGGCGCCGCCGAGGTCCTGGATGCCGTCGACGAGGTCCTCGCGGAAGATCTCCAGGGTGCACTCGATGAGGAGCTTCTCCTGGAAGGGGTCGCCGACCTGGACCGCCGGGCGCTTGGCCGGCCCGGTGGAGTCGAAGGTCTCCGAGGCGAGGACGGACACGCCGCCGATGCCGTCGCCGCCCGTGCGGGCGCCGTAGAGGATGACCTTGTTGCCGGCGCCGGAGGCCTTGGCGAGGTGGATGTCCTCGTGCTTCATCACACCGACGCACAGGGCGTTGACCAGCGGGTTGCCCTGGTAGCAGGCGTCGAAGACGACCTCGCCGCCGATGTTGGGCAGGCCGAGGCAGTTGCCGTAGCCGCCGATGCCCGCGACGACGCCCGGCAGGACGCGCTTGGTGTCGGGGTGGTCGGCCGCGCCGAACCGCAGCGGGTCCATGACGGCGACCGGGCGGGCGCCCATGGCCAGGATGTCGCGGACGATGCCGCCGATGCCGGTGGCGGCGCCCTGGTAGGGCTCGATGTACGAGGGGTGGTTGTGCGACTCGACCTTGAAGGTGACCGCGTAGCCCTGCCCGACGTCGACGACGCCCGCGTTCTCGCCGATCCCGACGAGCATGGCGTCGTTGGCGGGGACCTTCTCGCCGAACTGCCGCAGATGGACCTTGCTGCTCTTGTACGAGCAGTGCTCGGACCACATGACGGAGTACATGGCGAGCTCGGCGCCGGTCGGGCGGCGGCCGAGGATCTCGCGGATGCGCGCGTACTCGTCCGGCTTCAGGCCGAGTTCGGCCCACGGCTGGTCGGTGTCGGGCGTTTCGCCTGCGTGCTTGACGGTGTCGAGAGTCATGCTGCGCCCTCATCATTCGCTTCTCCGCCCGCGCGGCGCAGAGGTGCGGCTGTCATGTTCGTCCGCGGCTGAGTGGCCGCGCGTGCGTCGCTCATACGGAGACCAGCTTCTTCAGGATCGAGGTGAAGAATCCGAGCCCGTCCGTGCGGCCAGTGCCGACCAGCGGCTCCACGGCGTGCTCGGGGTGCGGCATGAGGCCGACGACGTTGCCCGCCTCATTGGTGATGCCGGCGATGTCCCGCAGCGAGCCGTTGGGGTTCACGTCCACGTAGCGGAACGCGACCCGGCCCTCGGCCTCGAGCATGTCGAGGGTGCGCTCGTCGGCGACGTACCGGCCGTCGATGTTCTTCAGCGGGACGGAGATCTCCTGGCCCGCCTCGTAATCGGACGTCCAGGCGGTGTCCGCGTTCTCCACCCGCAGCTTCTGATCGCGGCAGATGAAGTGCAGGTGGTTGTTGCGGAGCATCGCGCCGGGCAGCAGGTGCGTCTCGGTGAGCACCTGGAAGCCGTTGCAGATACCGAGGACGGGCATGCCCTCGCGAGCGCCCTCGATGACCTTCTCCATGACCGGCGAGAAGCGCGAAATGGCGCCCGCGCGCAGGTAGTCGCCGTAGGAGAAGCCGCCCGGCAGCACCACGGCGTCGACCTGCTGGAGGTCCTTGTCGCGGTGCCAGAGCGGGACGGGTTCGAGCCCGGCGATCCGGACGGCCCGCTGGGTGTCGCGGTCGTCCAGGGTGCCGGGGAAGGTGATGACCCCTACGCGAGCCGTCACCGTGCTTCTCCGTCGACCTTCACGGTGAAGTCCTCGATCACGGTGTTGGCGAGAAACGTTTCCGCCATCTCGTGGATGCGGGCGAGGGCGGCCTCGTCGACCGGTCCCTCCACCTCGAGTTCAAAGCGCTTGCCCTGACGGACGTCGGCGATCCCCTCAAAACCCAGGCGTGGCAGTGCGCGCTGCACCGCCTGGCCCTGCGGGTCGAGGATCTCCGGCTTGAGCATGACGTCGACTACGACGCGTGCCACTGGCACTCCCGGTGTGTGGTGCGTGAGCTGAAGCGGTGATGTCAGAGTACAGTCCCGAAAAATCTACGCGCATAGATATCCTGGGGGTTCCGTCTCGCTTTCGCATCGGCAAGGGGCCCGCCCGCGGAAAATTCCGGGAAAAACGCATGGCCTGCATTGCGGCGGGGTGCGCGGACAGAATTAACTGGGCTTCACCACCCAATGCCTTTTGTTGTACAAATGAATAAGCATTGATTCCAAACCACCGGAACCCGGGCATCGCCGCAGGTCAATGCGGACGGTGCCGACCGAAAGGACCGATTTTCGTGGCGCAGCGCGTAGTGGTCACACTCTCCGACGACATCGACGGCGGGGACGCGGCGGAAACCGTCTCCTTCGGCCTCGACGGCAGGTCGTACGAGATCGACCTCAACACCGCCAATGCAAAGAAACTGCGCGTCGCGCTGGCTCCCTACGTGGAGGCGGGCCGCAAGCAGTCCCGCTCCGGCAAGGTCTACCGGCGCACCGCCGTCGCGCCCGACCCGGCGGCCGTGCGTGCCTGGGCCCGCTCCAACGGCATGGAGGTGCCGCCGCGCGGACGGATCCCCAAGCGGGTCTACGAGGCCTTCAACGCCGTCGACTGAGCCGACTTGCCAAACACCCCGGATGATCAGCTAGAGTCTGGATCACGCCGAGGGGCAAGGCCGGGAAACGGGCCCGAACTTCGGAGTCACGCGGGTGTAGCTCAGTAGTAGAGCGCCCCCCTTCCAGGGGGGAGGCGCAGTGTGCGATTCCTGTCACCCGCTCTCATCGCCTTCCGGCCACGCAAGTGGTCGGGTACGGTGATGCTCCGCCGATCGGCGGCCCCTCGGGGCCGGTGTTCGGAGGCATGCGGGTGTAGCTCAGTAGTAGAGCGTCTCCCTTCCAGGGAGAAGGCGCAGTGTGCGATTCCTGTCACCCGCTCTCATCGCTTACCGACCACGCGAGTGGATCAGGTAGAGTGATGTTCGCGCCGCCGGTGAAAGCCGAGCGGAGGCATGCGGACGTAGCTCAGTTGGTAGAGCACCACCTTGCCAAGGTGGATGTCGCGAGTTCGAGTCTCGTCGTCCGCTCAGTGAGAAGAAGGCCCCGGTCATCACGACCGGGGCCTTCTTCGTGTTGTCGTCCGTCCCGCCCGGGCGCCCGATGACATTCGTCATCCGAAGTCATGACAGCCCGCACTGCTTCCGGGCCGGGTCCGCCGGGAGCCTGGAAGCATGGACATCGGGGACAGTGTGATCGACGTCACCGGGCTGCGGCGCCGGTACGGGCCTGCCGGGGACAAGGGGTTCGAGGCGGTGCGGGATGTGTCCTTCACCGTGGGGCGGGGCGAGTTGTTCGCGCTGCTGGGGACGAACGGCGCGGGGAAGACCTCCACGGTCGAGCTGCTGGAGGGGCTCGCGCGGCCGACCGGCGGCCGGGTGCGGGTGCTGGGCCACGATCCCTACGCCGAACGCCGCGTGGTGCGGCCCCGGGTCGGGATGATGCTCCAGGAGGGCGGCTTCCCCTCCGATCTGACGGCGGCCGAGACGGTACGGATGTGGGCGGGCTGCACGACGGGGGCGCGGCCCGTCGACGAGGCGCTCGCTCTGGTAAAGCTCGCGAAGCGGCGGGACGTGCGCGTCAAGCAGCTCTCCGGTGGTGAGCGGCGGCGCCTGGACCTCGCGCTCGCGCTGCTCGGCCGGCCCGAGGTGCTCTTCCTCGACGAGCCGACGACCGGACTCGACCCCGAGGCCCGGCACGACACCTGGGAGCTGGTGCGCCGGCTGCGTGCCGAGGGCACCACGGTGCTGCTGACGACGCACTATCTGGAGGAGGCCGAGTCACTGGCCGACCGTCTGGCGATCATGCGCGAGGGGCAGGTCGTGGTCTCGGGCTCGCCGGCGGAGGTCATCGGCGCGTATCCGGCACGGATCCGCTTCGCGATGCCGCCGGGCTGGTTCGTCGGGGATCTGCCGCCGCTGGGCGAGCTCGGGGTGATCCGGCACGAGGAGACCGACGGGCGGATAGAGCTCCAGACGCACGAGTTGCAGCGGACCCTGACCGGGCTGCTGGTCTGGGCGCGGGACAAGGACCTGGAGCTGGACGGGCTGGACGCGCGGACCGCCTCACTGGAGGAGGCGTTCCTGGCGATAGCGGGCGCGGACGGGATGGCCGGGGCTGCTGAGGCTGACGGCGCTACCGGTACGAAGACGGGGCGGGGCGGGCGATGACGACGACGCGGATACTGGCGATGGGGCGGGCGGAACTGCTCCTGCTGAGCCGGAACAAGATGGCGCTGTACGTGGCGCTGCTGATGCCCGCCTTCATGGTGTGGGCGATGCGCAACGGCATCAGCAAGATCGACCCCGAGGACGCGGGGATGTCCGTCAGTGAGATCTCGATGACCGGGGCCTTCGGCTTCATCCTCCTCTTCGTCGTCTACCAGAACCTGGTGAGTTCGCTGGTGGCCCGCCGTGAGGAGCTCGTCCTCAAGCGCTTGCGCACCGGTGAGGCCGGTGATGTGGAGATTTTCGCCGGGACCGCGCTGCCTTCGGTGGCCGTGGCGCTGGCGCAGTGCGTCGTGCTGCTGGTGGCGGGCATCGCCTGGCTGGACCTGCGGGCGGTCGCCCGGCCCGATCTGCTGCTGGCCGGGCTGGTGCTGGGGATCGGCATGTCCATCGCCCTGGCCGCCGTCACCACGGTGATCGCGAAGACGGTGGAGAGCGCGCAGTTGGTGACCATGCCCCTCGTGCTGGTCTCGCTGATGGGCTCGGGGCTGGTCGTACCGCTGGAGCTCTTCCCCGACGCCGTCGCCGAGGTGTGCCGGCTGCTGCCGCTGACGCCGGTGGTCGAGCTGCTGCGCGGCGGCTGGCTCGGCGGGATGGACGTGGCCGAGGCCTTGCGGTCGCTGGCCGTCGCCTTGGCCTGGACGGCACTGGCCGTGTTTGCTGTACGACGGTGGTTCCGCTGGGAACCGCGGCGGTAACGGCGGGGCGGATGGACGCGACGGGGGGCGGACGCGTGGGGATGCGGACGCGGGTGTGGGGCTGGCGGAGCCGGAGCGGGGTCGCCCGGGTCGACAGCTACACGCGCTGGACGGTGTACATGACGCCCTGGTTGCTGCTCGGCCTGGACCTGCCCGTGGTGCTCGGTGGCCGCGGGAACACGGGGCTCGACTGGGCGCTCATCGCCCTCGCGACCGCGCAGTGCGTGCTGAACCCCGCTCTGGCCCGGCGGGCCATCGACCATCGCCTGGGCCGGGGGCCCGCGCCCTGGCGGTGGCTGGCCTGGGGCGGGGCGGTGTTCCTGGCGACGGTGGGGGTCATCGGCGCCCGGGTCGCCGAGCACGGAAGCAGCCGGCTCTCGATGTCCGCGTGGATCCTGATGGGCAGCGCGCTGTCCGTCCTCGGCTCGTACAGCCTGCTGACCCGGCTCGTCCCGTACACGGCGGTCACTCTGGGCGCCGGGGCGGCGATGGGGGTCGCGATGGCCCTGGTCTCGGGCGCGTGGGTGTGCCTGCCGACGGTCCTGATGATGGCGGCCCTCCTCGCCCTGTGGAGCGTCTCCGTCGTGCGCACCTCGGCCTGGGTGCTCGCCGTGATGTGGGAGCTGGACGCGGCGCGGGGCGCGCAGGCACGGCTGGCGGTCGCGGAGGAACGCCTGCGGTTCGGGCGGGACATGCACGATGTGCTCGGCCGCAATCTCGCGGTGATCGCGCTGAAGAGCGAGCTGGCGGTGCGGCTCGCCGGACGCGGTTCCCCCGCCGCCGTCGACGAGATGATCGAGGTCCAGCGGATAGCGCAGGAGTCCCAGCGGGAGGTGCGGGACGTGGTCCGCGGCTACCGCGGGGCCGACCTGCACACCGAACTGGCGGGCGCCCGGAGCGTGCTGGCCGCCGCGGACATCGACTGCCGCATAGACGACAAGGCGGGCGAGGAACTGCCGCCCGCCGCGCAGTCGGCGCTGGCCTGGGTGGTCCGCGAGGCCACGACCAATGTGCTGCGCCATGCGGACGCCGGGCGCTGTGCCGTACGGATGCGGGTGGTGGAAGGGGTGGCGGTGCTCGTGATGGAGAACGACGGCGTGCCCCCCGGCCCGTCCGGGCCGCCCGGCTCCGACGGCGGCTCGGGCCTCGCGGGCCTGCGCGAACGCCTCGCCGCCCTCGGCGGCACGCTCGCGGCGGAACGCCGGCCGCCCGCCGCGTTCCGTCTGACGGCACGGGTTCCGCTGGCGCGGGCGGGCGGCTCGCCGCCGGCAAAATCCCCGTCGGCTCAAGCCGGTACGGGGGCGGTGCCCTCCGCGGACATGCCGTGTGGCGGGGCGACCGCGGTGTCGGTGGCCACCGGGGCCGGCGAGGGTGCGGCATGAGCGGACAGACGCCCGGTGGGCAGCCGATTCGCGTCCTGCTCGCCGATGACGAGCACCTCATCCGGGGTGCGCTCGTCGCGCTGCTCGGACTGGAGGACGATCTTCAGGTGGTCGCGGAGGCCGCCTCGGGGACGGAGGCACTCGCCATGGCGCGGGCGCACCGGCCGGACGTCGCGGTACTCGATCTTCAAATGCCAGGGGTCGACGGCGTGACGGTCGCCACATCCCTGCGGTCCGAACTGCCCCTGTGCCGGAGCATGATCGTGACCGGGCACGGTCGTCCCGGGCATCTGAAGCGGGCGCTCGAAGCGGGGGTGCGGGGGTTCGTTCCGAAGACCGTTTCGGCACAGCGGCTCGCCGAGATCATCCGTACCGTGCACGGCGGAAGCCGCTATGTGGACCCGGAGTTGGCGGCCGACGCGATCAGTGCGGGGGACTCGCCGCTGACCGCGCGGGAGGCGGAACTGCTGGAGCTCGCGGAGGACGGCGCGCCCATCGCGGAGATCGCGGAGCGGGCGGCGCTGACGCCGGGAACGGTCCGCAACTACCTCTCGGCCGCCGCCGCGAAGCTGGGTGCGGAGAACCGTCACGCGGCGGCGCGCATCGCACGCGCTCAAGGTTGGCTATAGTGGTCTCCGCACCGCACGAAAGCGCGGGGCATGCGGACGTAGCTCAGTTGGTAGAGCACCACCTTGCCAAGGTGGATGTCGCGAGTTCGAGTCTCGTCGTCCGCTCCGATACGAAGGCCTCGGTCAATCTTTGACCGAGGCCTTCGGCGTTTTTGTCGGGGTCTGTCTCTTCGGCTGCGGGCCGTCTGTGCTGCCTGCGGCGGCGGGCGCCCTGCGGGCGCGTCCTCAAACGCCGGACGGGCTGGTTCGGGCTGAGCTCCGCCGAACCAGCCCGTCCGGGAAGCTCAGGCGGAAGCGGGCGCCGCCGCCCTCGGCCTGTTCGGCGGTCAGCTCGGCGCCGTGGGCGCGGGCGATCTGGCGGGCCATGGCCAGGCCCAGGCCGGAGCCGGGGAGGGCGCGGGCCTGGCGGGAGCGGTAGAAGCGGTCGAAGACGTAGGGCAGGTCCTCGGCCGAGATACCGCGGCCGTGATCGCGGACGGTCAGATCGAGGGCCCGGTCCGTCACCGCGAGGCGCACCTCGACCGTGGCGCCGGGCGGGCTGAACTTGGCGGCGTTGTCGAGCAGGTTGGACAGCAGCCGGGCCAGCCGGGCGGGCACCCCCACCACGGTCGCCGGGTCCAGATCGGCCGTGAAGAACGTGTTCGGCCAGTGGCCCCGGGCGTCGGCCACGCAGCGCTCGGCCAGCGCGTCCAGCCGGACCTGCTCCACCAACTGCTGCGGCTCCTCGTCGCGGGCCAGCTCGATGAGGTCGTTGACCATGCCCGTCACCTCGCGCAGCTGACGGCCCAGCGCATTGGCGGCCCGGTCGCGCTGGGCGTCGGAGAGCCGGTCCGCGCGGGCCAGCAGCTCGGCGTTGGTGCGCAGCGCGGTGAGCGGGGTGCGCAGTTCGTGGGAGGCGTCGGCGACCAGGCGGCGCTGGGCGGCGACGGCCTCCTCCAGCTCGCCGAGCATGGTGTTGAAGCTGGTCGCGAGGCGGGTGATCTCGTCCTGGCGGCGTGCCTCGTACGGGGGCAGCTCGATGCGGTGCGCGGGGTCGCGGGTGGCGGCGATGTGTTCGGCGGTGGCCGTGAGACGGGTCACCGGGCGCAGGGACGTACGGGAGGCGAAGTAGCCGAGCCCGGCCGCGAGGAGGACGCCCACGCCGCCGACCGCGCCGAGCAGCAGCCCCGCCTGCTCGACGCCCTGGTCGACGGTGTCGGAGCGGATCGCCACCTGGAGGGCGCGGTTGTTCCTGGCCGGGGTGGTGAGCATCCGCATCGGGCGCCCGTCGTGGGTGATGTCGCTGTAGTACGCGCCGAGGGTACCGGCGGCGACGCGGCGGGTGGCACCGGTGACGGGCAGCACCAGGGCCCGGTCGCCGCGCGGGGCCGGCTCCGCCGGGTCGGCGCGGACGAGCTGGGCGCAGGCGGGGGCGACGAGCCAGGTGCACTCCCCCAGGAGGGTGCCGGTGTCGTGGGCGCGGCCCTGCTGGACGATGAGGGCGGCCTGCTGTTTGAGCTGGAGGTCGAGCTGGCGGCCGAGTTCGTAGCGGATGACGACGAAGGCGGCGGCCAGTACGCCGAGCGCGACGAGGGCGACGGCGGCGGAGGTGACGAGGGCCAGCCGGGCGCGCAGCGGTCGGCGGCCGAACAGCCGGCGGCGCAGCGCGCTCATCGCTCCGCCAGCCGGTAGCCGATGCCGTGCACGGTGTGGACGAGGCGGGGCGCGCCCTCCGCCTCCAGTTTGCGACGGAGATAGCCGATGTAGACGGCCAGGGAATTGGAGTCGGGCCCGAAGTCGGTGCCCCAGACCCGTTCCTGGATCACCTCGCGGGGCAGTACCTGCCCGGGGTGCAGCAGGAACACCTCCAGCAGGGCGAATTCGGTACGGGTGAACTCCAGGGGCACCTCGCCCCGGACGCCGGTGCGGGTGGCCGGGTCGACGCGGAGGTCGGCGAAGGTCAGCTCGGGGTGCTCGGCCGCAGCCTCCACGGGGGCGGCGCGGCGCAGCAGGGCCCGGAGCCGGGCGAGGAGTTCATCGAGGGCGAAGGGTTTGACGAGGTAGTCGTCGGCGCCCGCGTCGAGGCCCGCGACCCGGTCGGAGACGGCGTCGCGGGCGGTCAGGACGAGGACGGGTGTCCGGTCGCCGAGGTCGCGCAGCCGGCGGCAGACGGCGAGGCCGTCGAGGACGGGCATGGCGAGGTCGAGGACGATCGCGGCGGGCGGGGCGGCGGCGACGGAGGAGAGGGCTTCGAGGCCGTCGGCGGCGGACCGCACGGTGTACCCCTCGACGCTGAGGCCGTCGACGACGGCCGCCCGTACGTCGGGGTCGTCGTCCACGACGAGTACGGCCGGGGCGGCATCGGGCATACGAAGGGCCTCTCGCGCGGATGATCGGGGCGGGTCCGAGGTCGCTGATCAGGGTCGCTGATCAGGTTCCGGTTTTCTTCGCACACCTTGGCAGAGGCAGTCTTAAAGCGCTCTTAGAGCGCGTCGCCACGCTGCCGACATGGCTACAGCACACGACACCCTTTCGGTGGTCGTCGGAGCGGGCGGTACCGGCGGCCATATCTATCCCGGGCTGGCGGTCGCGGACGCCGTCCGCAGCGCCGTGCCGGACGCGGTCATCAGTTTCATCGGGACCGAGCGGGGTCTGGAGACCCGGCTGATACCCGAGGCGGGCTACCGGCTGCACACGGTCGACATGATCCCCTTCGACCGCTCGCTCGGCTCGCGCCGCTTCCTGCTCCCCGCCGATCTGCTGCGCTCCGGCGCGCAGGCGCGGCGGGTGATCGAGGAGCAGGGCGCGCAGGTCGTCGTCGGCATGGGCGGTTACCCGAGCGCGCCCGCCGTGCTCGGCGCCCGGCTGGCCGGGCGGCCCGCGCTCGTCCATGAGTCCAACGCCGTACCGGGCCGCGCGAACCGGTTCGCGAGCGCCCTCACCCCGCATGTGGCGCTCGCCTTCGACCGCAGCCGCGAGCATCTGTCGGCCCGGTCCGGGGCCCGTGCCGAGACGGTGGGCATGCCGCTGGTGGGCGCGGTGGCCGGGCTGGACCGCGCGGCGCTGCGGGCGGACGCGCGGCGGTCGTACGGGGTGCCGGAGGATGCCCGGCTGGTGCTGTTCAACGGCGGCAGCCTGGGCGCGGCGCGGCTGACGGAGGCGGCGCTGGGCCTGGCCCGGCGGTGGCGCTCCCGGCCGGACGTCCACCTGCTGATCAAGACCGGACCGAAGCCGCTGGCGGAGGTCCGGGACCGGCTGGCGGCCGAGGGCTGCGGGCGGGTGGCGACGGCGATCGGCTATCTGGACCGGATGGACCTCGCCTACGCGGCCGCCGATCTGGTGGTGTGCCGGGCGGGTTCGGCGACCGTGGCGGAGCTGGCGAGCCTCCGGATGCCGGCGGTGCTGGTGCCGTATCCGCACGCGCCGCACGACCACCAGACGCACAACGCGCGGGTCCTGTCAGACCCGGGCGCCGGCTTGCTGCTGCCGGACGGCGAGACCACGGGCGGCCGGCTGGCGGAGCTGATCGAACCTCTGCTGGCCGATCCGGCCCGGCTGACCGCGATGAGCGCGGCGGCCGACCCGGGCACGCACGCGGTGGCCGCCGACCTGATGGCGGCCTGGGTGCTGCGACTCGCGGGCCGCTGACGGCCGTTCGGTTCCGCCCCCTCGCCCCCCTCGCCCCCTTCCCCGCCTTTCCCCCTACCGCCTCCGAGAGGAACTCCCATGCGCACGAACAACTGGCACGGCCGTACCGTCCTGGTCACCGGTGCCGAAGGCTTCATCGGGTCGACCCTGGTCGATCTGCTGGTCGAGCGCGGCGCCCGGGTGCGTGTGCTCGTGCACTACAAGCCGTACGCCGAGCGCGGCCACCTCGCCCGCTACCTCGGCCCGGACTCCCCCGTGGAGACGCTCGCCGGTGACGTCCGCGACGCGGGCCGGGTCATGGACGCGGTCGCCGGGTGCGACACCGTCTTCCATCTGGCGGCCCTGATCGGCATTCCGTACAGCTACGCGTCGCCCGAGGCGTATGTGCAGACCAATGTGGCGGGTACGGAGAACGTGGCCGCCGCCTGCCGCCGCCACGGTGTGCGGCGCATGGTGCACACCTCGACCAGCGAGGTGTACGGGACGGCGCTGACGGCCCCGATCAGCGAGGACCACCCGCTGCAGCCGCAGTCGCCGTACTCCGCGTCGAAGATCGGCGCGGACATGCTGGCGCTGTCCTACGCGCACTCCTTCGACCTGCCGGTGACGGTCGTACGGCCCTTCAACACCTACGGGCCCCGGCAGTCCGCGCGGGCCGTGATCCCCACGATCCTCGCGCAGCTGCACTCCGGCGCGACGGAGATCCGGCTCGGGTCGACGACCCCGACCCGCGACTTCACGTATGTGACCGACACCGCCGAGGGGTTCCTGGCGCTCGCGGAGTGCGACCGGGCGGTGGGGCACGCGGTCAACCTCGGCACGGGCCGCGAGATCTCCGTCGGGGACCTCGCGGAGTCGCTGATCCGGGCCTCGGGGCGGGACGCGAAGGTCGTCGTGGACCCCGCCCGGCTCCGGCCCGCCGGCAGTGAGGTGGAGCGGTTGCTGTCGGACAACTCCCGGGCGCGGGAGTGGGCCGGGTGGCGGCCGGAGGTCTCCCTGGAGGAGGGGCTGGCCCGCACGTCGGACTGGGTCCGGGAGAATCTGCGGCTGTTCGCCGCGGATCGCTACCAGGTGTGAGCGCTGCCGCCGGCCGCTGGGGCGGGTCCGATGGATCCACGGCTGCGGGCCGTCGTTGCCGCCTCTCGCCGGGCCGGCGGGACTTCGGCTGCGGGCCGTCGTTGCCGCGTCTCGCCTGACCGGCGGGGCTTCGGCTGCGGGCCGTCGTTGCCGCGTCTCGCCTGACCGGCGGGGCTTCGGCTGCGGGCCGTCGTTGCCGCGTCTCGCCTGACCGGCGGGGCTTCGGCTGCGGGCCGTCGTTGCCGCCTGCGGCGGCGGGCGCCCTGCGGGCGCGTCCTCAAGCGCCGGACGGGCTTGATGTGGCTGAGCTCAGCCGCCAAGCCCGTCCGGCGTTTGAGGACACCGCCGCGCAGGTCCTAGCCCCAGCTCATTCCCGTCAGGCGTTCGTAGGCCTCCACGTACTTCGCCCGCGTCCGCTCGACGATGTCCTGCGGCAGCTCCGGCGGCGGCAGTTCGCTCCTGCGGTCCCAGCCGGAGGCCGGGGACGACAGCCAGTCGCGGACGAACTGTTTGTCGAAGGACGCCTGCGGGCGGCCCGGCTGCCATTCGTCGGCGGGCCAGAAGCGGGACGAGTCCGGGGTCAGCACCTCGTCGGCGAGGACCAGCTCCTCGTCCGCGAAGCCGAACTCGAACTTCGTGTCGGCCAGGATGATGCCCCGGTCGCGGGCGATGTCGCGGGCGCGGCCGTAGACGGCGAGGGTGGTCTGGCGGAGCTGGGCGGCGGTCTCCGCGCTCACCTGCCGGGCCACTTCCTCGTAGCTGACGTTCTCGTCGTGCTCGCCGACGGCGGCCTTCGTGGCCGGGGTGAAGATCGGGGAGGGCAGCTCGGAGCCGTCGACCAGGCCCTCGGGGAGGGCCAGGCCGCAGACCGTACGGGTCTGCTCGTACTCCGCGAGGCCGGAGCCGGTCAGATAGCCGCGGGCCACGCACTCGACCGGGACCATGTCCAGCGAGCGGCAGACCAGGGTGCGCCCCGCCCAGTCGGCGGGGGCGCCGGCGGGCGGCTCGGCGGACAGGACGTGGTGCGGGACGAGGTCGGTGAGCCGGTCGAACCACCACAGGGAGAGCTGGGTGAGAATCCGGCCCTTGTCGGGGATCTCGGTGGGCAGCACCCAGTCGTAGGCGGACATCCGGTCGGTGGCGACCATGACCAGATCGCCGTTCTCATCGCGGTAGAGGTCGCGGACCTTGCCCGTGTGCACGTGCACGAGACCGGGTACCTCGACCGGTTCGGGCTTCTCTACGAATCCGGACACGCGTCCTCCTGGTGGTTTGTCCAAGCACCACGATTCTGCCGTACGCCGCGGTCGGGGGCTGTTACGGGTCAGGGTGCGGGTCAGTCGCGCTTGCAGATGCGGTCCAGGAGATTGGCCGTGGCCCGCTGGATCCGGGTGTCCACATGGCCCGGCCGGTCCAGGGCCGGGGACCAGGCGAAGGTGCCCGCCGCGAAGACCAGGGCGCCGCTGGGGGCGCGGTAGAGGGAGGTCTCCTGGTGCCGCTTGGTGCCCTCGGCGTCCGCGTACGGGGAGTGCGAGAGCAGGATGCGGCGGGTGTGCTCGGGCAGGGCCGTCCGGGGGTAGTAGCGGTCGGCCTCGCCCGCGACGAGGCCGGGCAGCTCGTCGCCCTCGCCCGCGCCCGTGGCGTCCCACAGCCAGTGGTCGGCGTTGCGGACGACCATCGGGGCGGGCTCGGGCACCCGGCCCGCGTACTGGATGCCCAGCAGTTGCTGCTCGGGCTGGCCGATGTCGCGCCACCGGGCGGCCCGGCCGGGGCCGCGGCGTTTGCGGCAGGTCAGCAGCCGGTCGGGGCCCGCCGGGGAGGGGGACAGCTCGGACTGCCAGTACATGGTGTTGGCGGAGAGGAACACCAGTGATGTGCCGGTGTCGCGGGCCCGCTCGGCGGCGCCGCGCATGCCGGTCGTCCAGTACTCGTCGTGGCCGGGGAAGACCAGGCCGCGGTAGCGGGAGGGGTCGATCCGGCCCGCGTGCAGATCGCGGGTGTCGGCGTAGGCGAGGTCGTAGCCGTACCGCTCGGCCCAGCGGATGAAGTCGTAGGCGTGGCCCACGTGCAGCGGCAGGCCCGCGCCGGCGAAGGGGCGGTCGAAGGAGACGGTGGTCGCCGCCTCGCTCTCGCCCAGCAGTCGGCCCTCCTCGTCCCAGGCGTGGTAGAGGCTGGCGCCGGTGCGCCCGTCCTCGGGGTAGAGGTTGTAGGCCTGCCAGGTGATGTCGGGGAGGACGAGCAGCAGGTCGGCGGGGTGGTTGTCGCGCACGACGAAGGGGATGTGGCTGCGGTAGCCGTCGGCGGTGGTCAGCACCGCCACATACGCGCCGAGACTCCAGTACGTGGGGATCTGGAGCCGCCAGGACAGCCACCAGTGGTGGCAGGAGACCGTGCGGTCGACGGTCAGCGGGGGCGGCTGGACGATGCCCGACAGCCGGGGACTGGTGGTGATCTTCGAGGCGCCGTCGCCCGCGTAGTGGCCGATGCGGTAGACGTCCACGCCGAACTGCTGCGGCGGATCGACGGTGATGCGGAAGTCCAGGGCCTCGCCGGGGGCGACGGCGCCGGTGGAGGTGAAGCCCTTGATCTGGCGCCGGACGTCGTCGGCGCTGCGCGGGCCCGCGTGCCGGGGCGCGGGCACTCGGCCGCCGGCCGGGGCGGGCACCGGGTCCACGTACCACGGGACGATCCGGCCGGTGCCGTCGAAGTAGAACTCGCCGCCACGCAGCCAGGGCAGCGGGCCCTGGCCGAAGGGGTCCGCGACGCCGTGCGCGAGTGCCCCGGACTCCCAGCGGCGGATCTGGTCCATCCCCATGTGCGCTCCCTCCCCTGCGCCCCCGACGCGTACAGGTCGTCGCTGTCCGGTTCGTCGCCGCCCGGGCACGTGGGAGACGGCTCGGGCCCGGCCGGTCGGGGTCTCCGTACGGCCGGACAAGGGCTCCACGCGGACGGTTGCCCGGGGCAGCGAACCCCAGCACATCACATAACGCGCCCGGCTCGTCACTGGTCGTCGTGAAATTCCCCGGAAAGCGCCGGGCCGAACACTCACGCAGCGTCACGGTGGGCGGCTCCGGTGGAGCCCGCGTCACACCAGACGGACGGGCTTCTCGGGGCGGACCCCGACCTCCCCGAGCCACGCACGCAGGGGCTCGCCGTCGCCGTCCTCGATCAGGCTCAGCACGGAATGGGCCAGGTCGGCGCGGCGCACCCCGCCGACGAGCAGGGCGGGGCCGTCCAGCCAGTCGAGACCGGGGAGGGCACCCGCGGTGTCCACGGCGGCGCAGCACACCATGGCCGTCACATGGTCGGTGAGCAGCTCTCTGCCGCTGCGTGGTGGTTGCAGGGGGAACAGCGGCGCGAGGCCGTCGACCCAGGGGTCGCCCGCGGCGGTGAACGCGCCCCTGTCGCCGGCGCCCTCCTCCCGGGCGGCCTCGCGGGCCACCTCGGCGCTGAGGCGGGCCTCCAGCTGCTCGCCGGTCCCGGCGCGGGCGGGGCCGGCCAGCCGGTCGAGGACGCGGGCCACGGTGGGGGCGGCGGCCGGGCCGGGCCGGACGCCCGGCACGGCGCCGGTGGCGGGGATGTCGTCGAGGACGCGGTGCAGCCGGGCGGCCTCCAGCCGCCAGGTGCGGTCCACGACCTCCTCGGGGTACTGGCTCCAGGCGACCGGTGACCAGGCGGGGCCGGTCTCGGGCGGGCCGCCGTGGAAGAGGCGGGCGGCCAGCAGGGAGGCGGCCTCGTCGATGACGCCGGGTTCCTCCAGCAGATCGCAGGCGGGCCGCTCGCCCAGCCGGGAGGTGAAGCCCTCCGCGAGGCGGTCGCGGCGGGAGAGCTCGGTGAGCGCGGAGACCACGCCCGCGTCGAGCCGGGAGGGCCAGCGGCCCATCCGCCAGGCGGGCAGCGCCACGCGGTTCAGCAGCCGGTCCCAGCCGGCGTAGGCGAGGCCGACCTGCTCCTGGGCGACGATGCGCAGACCGTAGTCGACGGTCTGGGAGCGCTCGGAGGCGGCGGCGGCCACACCGCGCTCCATCTCGGCGGCGTGGTCCCGGCAGGAGCGCAGCAGCGTCCGGGCGACCCAGCCGACGAGGGCGAGGGCGGGACGGGCCGCGGCGACCGCCACGGCCGCGTCCAGGCCCCGCACGAAGCGGCGGGCCGCGGCTATGTCGGGGTTGGCGGACGGGCCGGTGCCCGCGACGACGGGCGCGAGCAGCGCGCGCAGCTCGGCGACGCGCATCCACCACAGGAACGGCGAGCCGATCACCAGGACGGGCGTGGCGCCTGAGCGCCGCCGGGCGAGCGGCCGCTCGCGCGGCGCGTCGTGCGCGGGGTGCGTGCGGTCCTCGAGCCAGCTGTCGCAGTCGGGCGTCAGGGCTATCGCGGAGGGGGCGGGGACGTCGAGCCGCTCGGCGAGGTCACGGACCAGGCGGTAGAGGTCGGGGGCCGTCTCCTCCGGGATGGGCACGGTGGGGCTGAGGGCGGGGCGCGCCCGGACGACCACGAGGGTGACGACCACGGCCAGCAGCAGCACCAGGGCCGCGGCGCCGGTCAGCGCCCAGCGGGCCGTGTCCCAGCCGCCCCCGTCGGGGAAGCGGCCCATGGCGGTGCCCGCCAGCAGCACGACGGCGGCCGCCGTCGGCAGCAGGGCGACGGCCAGCGCGGTGCTGCGGATGCGCAGCACGGCGAGGGCTCGGGCGCGCGCGGCTTGCGCGCCTGCTTCGGGACCTGCCACGAGACCGTTCACCCCCTTGCTTCCCTTGGTGTGTGCTGCCGAGGAGTGCGACAGCGGGCCCAACGCCCTTCCGCGTTGCCTACCCCCACTGTGGCACCGGGTGCTGACATCGCAATGCCGGTGGGCCAGTTGCCGGACGTGCGGCAGCTTGCTTGCGCCGCACCCTAGTTGGGGGCGCCGCGCCCGTCAGCCGGTTGGGCAAGTGGTCACTCGATGGAATGGCTTTGGGTAAAGCTGCCCCCGAAACGCACATCCGTACGGACGGGTAATGACATCGGGGGTCCCCCGCCGAGGCGGGGGACCCCCGATGTCATGACGAATCGGTCAGTCCGGCTGAATCGGCCAGTCCCGGCTCAGGCGGACGCGGCCTTCGCCGCGATGTCGGTGCGGTGGTGCGAACCGTCCAGCCGGATCCGGGAGACCAGCTCGTACGCGCGCTCGCGGGCGGTCGCCAGGTCGGCGCCGGTCGCGGTCACGGACAGCACCCGGCCGCCGGCGCTGACCACGCGGCCGTCGGCGCCCCGCGCGGTGCCCGCGTGGAGCACGTAGGCCTTCTGCGCGTCCTTCTCGGAGGCACCCGCCTCGGGCAGGCCCTCGATGACGTCGCCCGTGCGCGGGGTGCCCGGGTAGTTGTGGGAGGCGATGACGACGGTGACGGCGGCGCCGTCGCTCCAGCGCAGCGGCGGCTCGGCGGCCAGGTTGCCGGTGGAGGCGTTGAGCAGGACACTCGCCAGCGGCGTCTTGAGGCGGGCGAGGACGACCTGCGTCTCGGGGTCACCGAAGCGGGCGTTGAACTCGATGACCCGCACACCGCGCGAGGTGATCGCGAGCCCGGCGTAGAGCAGCCCGGAGAACGGCGTGCCCCGGCGGCGCAGCTCGTCGACAGTGGGCCGCAGCACGGTCTCCATGACCTCGTCGACCAGCTTCGGGTCGGCCCATGGGAGCGGGGAGTAGGCGCCCATGCCGCCGGTGTTCGGGCCTTCGTCGCCGTCGAGCGCCCGCTTGAAGTCCTGGGCGGGCGACAGCGGCAGGACCGTCTCGCCGTCGGTGATGGCGAAGAGGGAGACCTCCGGGCCGTCGAGGAACTCCTCGATGACCACCCGTTCGCACGCCAGGGCGTGCTCGCGGGCGACGGCGAGGTCACTGGTGACGACGACGCCCTTGCCGGCGGCGAGGCCGTCGTCCTTGACGACGTACGGGGCGCCGAACGCGTCGAGGGCCTCGTCGATCTCGGCGGGCGTGGTGCAGACGTAGGCGCGGGCCGTGGGGACGCCCGCGGCTGCCATGACGTCCTTGGCGAACGCCTTGGACCCCTCCAGCTGCGCGGCCTGCGCGGACGGGCCGAAGGCGGGGATACCGCGTTCGCGGACGGCGTCGGCGACGCCCGCGACGAGCGGGGCCTCCGGGCCGACGACGACGAGGTCCGCGCGCAGCGAGGCGGCGAGCTCCGCGACGGCCGCGCCGTCGAGGGCGTCCACCGCGTGCAACTCGGCGACCTCGGCGATCCCGGCGTTGCCGGGGGCGCAGTGCAGCGCGGTGACGTCGGGATCGAGGGAGAGTGAGCGGCACAGGGCGTGTTCGCGGGCGCCGCCGCCGATGACGAGGACCTTCACACCGGTCACCCTATTGCCTAGCCGGACGATCACTGGCGGCGCGGTCCGCTTGGACAGCGCGTCTCGCCTGGCCGGCGGGTTCTCGACTGCGAACCCGTCTGTGCCGCCTACGGCGGCGAGCGCCTCTCGCCTGGCCGGCGGATCCTCGACTACCGGCCCGTCTGTGCCGCCTGCGGCGGCGAGCGCCTCTCGCCTGGCCGGCGGATCCTCGACTACCGGCCCGTCTGTGCCGCCTACGGCGGCGAGCGCCCTGCGGGCGCGTCCTCAAGCGCCGGACGGGCTGGTTTCGGCTGAGGCCAGCCACATCCAGCCCGTCCGGCGCTTGAGGACACCGCCGCGCAGCGGAGGTGCGACCCGACACGGCCGCCCGGACGTAAGTCGACTTGGCGCTAGGTCGCTGTCACGACAGCCCACGGCATGCACTCTTTCGGGTGAGTGCCGCGAGGGCCCTATACCGGATTCCGCTGCACCTTCGGCCGGAAAAGCCTGGATCTTGCCTCCAAGGCCAACCGTTCGGCGGTAGGAAGGGGGTTGCGACCACGCAGCGGCGAGAGGGAGTGCACGGGTGAGCCAGCCGGAGATGCAGCCCGAGGGGCCCCCTCGAGAGCTCGGCGGGAGGGACCGGGGCGATCTCAGAGGCCGGACCTTCCCGCTCGGCAACTGGGGGGAACCCGCGGAGCGGCTCGATGAGCTCTACCGCTGGGTGGAGGACGGCGCGCTGTATCTGGCCGACTGGTATCTGGCCGACCGCGCCTGGAAGCGCCGCTGGGCCCGGGGACTGCGGGTCAGCGCCGCGCTGTGCGCGGTGGTGGGTGCCGCCTTACCCCTGTTGGAGCTGACGAAGGTGGTGCGCACCGGTTCCGCCTGGGGTTTCCTGGCGCTGCTCGGCGCCGCCGCCTGTGTCGCCTGCGACCGCTATTTCGGGCTGACGACGGGCTGGATGCGGGCGGTGGCCACGGCCCAGGCCGTGCAGCGCAGGCTGGAGGCGTTGCAGTTCGACTGGGCGTCGGAGTGCGTGCGCGAGGTGCTCGGCCCGACCGAGGGCACGGCCAGTGAGGCCGCCGAGCGGTGTCTGAGCGTGCTGCGGCGCTTCTCCGAGGATGTCTCGGAGCTGGTGCGGGCGGAGACCGCGGACTGGATGGTGGAGTTCCGTGCCGGGCCGGCGCCGCTGCTGACGCAGTCGCTGGTGTCCTGGGGGCCGCGGTCGGAGGGCGGCGCCACGGTCACCCGGTTCCCGATGCCTCCGGGCAGCCGGCCGAACATGCCCCGCCAGCGCCCGCCGGAGTCGCCCCGCTAGGACGTGTCCGACGGATCTTCGGCTGCGGGCCCGTCGTTGCCGCCTCTCGCCTGGCCGGCGGGTCCTCGACCACGGGCCCGTCCTACCGCCTGCGGCGGCGAGCGCCCTGCGGGCGCGTCCTCAAACGCCGGACGGGCTGGTTTTGGCTGGGCCCAGCACAGCAGCCCGTCCGGCGTTTGAGGACACCGCACAGCAGCCCGTCCGGCGTTTGAGGACACCGCACAGCAGCCTGTCCGGCGTTTGAGGACACCGCCGCGCAGCGGAGGTGCGCCCCCGTGATCCGCCGGACAGGCAAAGGGCGGCCCGTTCAGCTGAAGACGATCATCGACCCCTGGCCCAGGCTCCGCGTCGCCGCGGCGTGCAGCCCGAGCCAGACGTGCCGCTCGCGCGCGAAGGGGCTGTCATCGTGCGGACCCGGCGCGGCGGGCTCCTCCAGCCCCGTGGGGTGGTCCGGCGCGGCGGGCGCGGCGGGCGGGTTGGCCGGATCTATCCCCAGGACCGGTGCCACGGCGTGCAGTTCGCGCAGCAGGCCGTGGCTGGAGCCCAAGGGGCCGCCGCCTTCGAGGAGTTCGTCGTTGAACAACGGGTGGGTGAAGTCCACCGGCACGTAAGCCCCCGCGTGGTCGTAGTGCCAGACCAGGTGCGACTGCTGGGCCGTGGTCTCGAACATCTCCAGCAACTGCTCGTAGTCACCCCCGAGTTCGTCGACGGGGGTGACGGCGAGGCCGCACAGGTTCAGCAGATGGGCGCGGCGCAGGAAGTGCAGCGCGTCGTAGTCGAAGCCCGCGACCGGGGCCACGTCCCCGGACAGGCCCGGCATATAGCCGAAGACGGGCACCGGCGGCAGCCCGGCCTCGCCGAGCGCCTTGTCGTACGCGGCGATCTCCTCGGCGAAGGGGTTGTCCGGGCTGTGGCACAGCACATCGACGAGGGGGACAAGCCAGAGGTCACAGGCCACGTGAACTCACTCTCGTTCGCGTTGATGCGATGGTCGGGCCAGAGTAGTGCCGCTCGGCCGTCTGTTACACAGTCCGGGAGACAACGATCCGCCGTCTCCCGGACTTCGTCCGGCCGTCAGCCGCGCTGCACGGTGTCCGGGCCCCGGCGGCTCACCTGTCGTCGCGCACGTCCCACACCCAGGTGTCGCCGATCCGCTTCGGCTCCTCGCCGGTCAGCCGTGTCACGGCCGTGCGCAGCGGCAGCACGTTGTCCTGCGGGGCGAGGACCAGGGCGTCCGCGCGCCAGAAGCCGAGGTCGGCGCGGAAGTCACGGCGCTCCCGGTCACCGAGCGCCGGGACCTTGCCGGTCTCGCGGATCTTGCGGAGCAGTTCGGCGGTGGCGCGGGGCTCGGGCCCGTAGATGCCGATGCGGTCCGGGCCCCAGGGGCCGTTGAAGTAGCCGCCGGGGAAGGCGAAGCCGAGGTCGGCGTCCACCTGCCAGTGCAGGGCGGCGGTGTCGGAGGGGGTCGGCACGGGGACGGGTACCAGCGAATGGCCGGGGCGTACGTACGTGCGCCAGGTGCCGTCGGCGAGGAACGTGGGGGTCGGGGCGCGTTCGACGGTCCGGTACGGGGTGGGCAGCAGCGGCAGCAGCGCCACCGCGAGGGCCGCCCAGCCGAGCAGCCGGTGCGTGGTCTCGCGCTCGCTGCGCAGCCGGGTGACGGCCAGCCGGTCGCAGCCGAGGGCGAGCAGGATGCCGATGGCGGGCACGGCGACCATGGCCACCCGGGACTCGATGACCGACTCGAAGAGCGGCAGCCGCGCCAGCACCCGCCAGGGGCCGGGCAGCGTCCGGTCGGTGCCGAGCAGCGGGATGTTCTGACCGAGCGAGAGGACGACGGCGCCCAGCGCGGTCCCGCCCAGGGCGAGTACACGCGGCTGGTTGCGCAGGTGAACGACGAGGGCGACGGTGAGGGCGACGAGGGGCCAGCCGAAGAACGCGTTCTCCTCGGTCCGGTTCAGCGACAGCGACGCGGCCACCTTCTCGTCACCGGCCATCGAGCGCGTGGCGAATTCCAGCAGCGCCATCGGGTGGTTGCCGACCTGGCCGTGCAGCACGCTGTGATAGCTCTGCGTGCCGAAGAACTGCCAGCTCAGCGGGTAGATCAGCAGGGGTATGCAGACGAGGGCGGCGATCCCGAGGCCGCGCAGCAGGGGCCTCGCGACGGCCTTCGCCACGTCCGGGGAGGCGATGGCGTAGCCGACGGCGAAGAGCACGAGGCCGCACACGGCCAGCAGCAGCGCCTCCTCACCGAGGAACACCTGGTAGGTGAGGAACAGCCCGAGGAGCACCGCGTCCCGCGTAGTGCGTTTGCCCTCGCACAGCCGCAGCAGCCGGTCGATGATCAGCGGGAACATGAAGAAGACGATGAAGTTGGGGTGCGCGTTGCCGTGCGAGATCATCGGCGGCGCGAAGGCGCAGAAGGCTCCGCCGAGCGCGGCCGCCCAGCGGGAGCGCACGAAGCGCTTGGCGATCAGCCAGTACCAGGCGATGGCGGTCGCGGCGAGCCCGCCCGTCAGCACGATCGCCCAGGTCACATGCGCGCCGAAGGCCAGGGTGACGGGCGCGAGGGGGGCGGAGAGGCCCAGCATGGTGGTGTTCGCCATGAGGTTCACACCGAGGGGGAAGTTCTGCAGATCGGTGAAGAAGGGGTTGTGGAGGTTCGCCACGTTGTCGGCGGTGACGGCGAAGAACCATTCCCACTGTGTCTGGTCCGAGCCGGAGTCCGCCAGATAGCCGCTGCCGAGATGGCCCCACAGGCCGCCGTAGAGCACGAAGGCGAAGAAGAGATAGAGCGCGGGGACGACGATCTGCACCGGGCGGACCGCGCGCCAGCGCAGCCGTACGAGGTCGGCGAGGACGGTCGGATAGGCCAGCGGCCGGACCTTGGAGCCGGGCTGGTGCGCCCAGCGGACGGGGACCTCCGCGACCGGCCAGCCCCGCTCGTGGAAGTGGCGCAGGATCTCGACGTCGTAGCTCCAGCCGTCCAGCCGGGAGCGGGTGAAGGCGGCCCGGACCTTGTCGCCGTCGAAGAGCTTGAAGCCGCACTGGGTGTCCCGTATGCCGGGCACCGCGGTGGCCCGGATCAGCCGGGCGCCCGCCCCGCCGAGGAGCTCGCGCAGCGCGTGCTGGCGCACGGCGATCCGGGAGCCGGGCAGCGCGCGGGAGCCCACGGCGGCCGTGGCGCCCTCGTCGAGGCGGTGCTGGAGGAGGTCCAGGTCCTCGATGGGGGTGGCCAGGTCGGCGTCGGTGACCAGCACGCGGTTGCCACGCGAGGCGAGCACGCCGGTGCGTACGGCGTGGCCCTTGCCGCGGTTGGCGGGGGTGCGGAGGTGGCGGATGCGCGCCTCGGTGGACGCGGCCTTCTCGATGACCTCGGCGGTGGCGTCCGTCGAGCCGTCGTCGACGACGATCAGCTCCCAGCGGACGCGGCGGCCGGGCCCGGTGGTGAGGGTGTCGAGGTGGGTGCGGATCGCCTCCAGGCTGGGGGCGAGCCGGGCTTCCTCGTTGTACGCCGGGACGATCACCGAGAGGTCGACGGGCGGGGCGCCGGTCGGCTGGGCCGGGATGGCGCGGGGGCCGGGCTGCGTGGCGGCCTGCGTGATCGGCGACGCGGCGGGCTGTGTGCCGGCCTGCCCGGCGGGCTGTGTGGCGGACGACATACCCGGGGACCCGTCCGGGGGCGCGTCCGGGCCGGATTCCATGGGGCCGGACGCGTCCGACGGCTGAGTCTTTGACATCGCGAGACCTGTGTCCTCAGACGGTTGCAGGGTGCAAGTTCGGCGTTATCTTCATTCCGGATCCTGTTCCGTTTGTGGCTGGTCCCGGTCGAGCGCCTTCGACCTTATTCGGTCAGCTGCTCGATCAGGCTCAGGGAATGCGCGTTGTACGCCGCTATGAGCCGTTGGGCCTCCGCCACGTCCCGGCCGGTGACGGCCGCCACCAGCTCGCCGTGGCCCTGCCACAACCGGCCTCGCAGCTCCGGCAGCCGGCGCAGCAGCGGCACCGTGAAGATCCAGCCCTGCACCCGGACGCGGTCCAGGAAGTCCGAGATGTACGGGTTGCCGACGAGGCAGCACAGCTCCCGCCAGAACCGCAGGTCGTAGCCGATGAGGATGTCGAGGTCCCCGGCCGCGGCCGCCCGCCCGGCCTCCTCCGCCCGGCGCCGCACCGAGGCCAGCGCCTCGGGCGTCGCGGAGTCCACCGCCTGCTGGGCGGAGTGCCGGAAGATGCCCTCGATGATCAGCGTGCGCGCCTCGATCATGTCGCGGAAGTCGGCGTACGTGAACTCGCGCACCCGGTAGCCCCGGTGCAGCTCCACGTCGAGCAGCCCCTGGGAGCAGAGGTCGAGCAGCGCCTCGCGGACCGGGGTCGCCGAGACGCCGTACTGCTCGGCTATCTCCTTGACGGTGAACTGCCGTCCGGCCGGGAGCCGGCCCGCGATCACCTCGTCGCGCAGGGCGTCGGCGATCTGTGAGCGCAGCGTCGTCCGTTTGACAGCATCGCTGCCGGGCATCGTGTCCGTTTCCCCTTCCCTGACCGCGCGCCCGCGTGCGAACGGCCCTCGCAACAAGATAGGCGAGGGCCGTCGCGGAACGTACGAATGTGCGCGCGGGAAGGACGAACGGTACACACCGGTGACCATCGGGATCAGACGGCGCCCTCAGTCCGTGTGGGTATCGGCCACGGTGAGTGCCTCGTCCAGAATCGCGAGTCCTTCCCGCGCCTCGGCCTCGGTGAGGGTGCACGGCGGGACGACATGGGTGCGGTTCATGTTCACGAACGGCCACAGGCCCGACTTCTTGCAGGCCGCGGCGAAGGCGTTCATGGGGGCCGCCGCCTCGCCCGCCGCGTTGTAGGGCACCAGCGGTTCCCGGGTGGCGCGGTCCTTGACCAGCTCCAGCGCCCAGAAGACGCCCATGCCGCGCACCTCGCCGACGCTTCGGTGGCGCTCGGCGAGCGCGCGCAGCCCGGGGCCGAGGACGTGCTCCCCGAGGTGGGCCGCGTTCTCCACGATGCCTTCCTCGGCCATCGCGTTGATCGTGGCGACGGCGGAGGCGCAGGCGAGCGGGTGGCCGGAGTAGGTGAGCCCGCCGGGGTAGGGGCGGCGGTCGAAGGTGGCGGCGATCTCGGCGGAGATCGCGACGCCGCCGAGCGGGACGTAGCCGGAGTTGACGCCCTTGGCGAAGGTCAGCAGGTCGGGGGTGACGCCGAAGTGGTCGGCGGCGAACCAGCGGCCCGTCCGCCCGAAGCCCGACATGACCTCGTCCAGGATGAAGACGATGCCGTGGCGGTCGCAGAGCTCCCGCACGCCCGCGAGATAGCCGGCGGGCGGCACGAGGATGCCCGCGGTGCCGACGATGCTCTCCAGGATGATCGCCGCGATGGTCGGGGGGCCCTCGAAGACGATGGTGTCCTCCAGGTGCGCGAGGGCCCGCGCGCACTCCTCGTCCTCGCTCGTCGCGTGGAAGGGCGAGCGGTAGAGGTACGGGCCCCAGAAGTGCACGACGCCCGCCGAGGCCGTGTCGGACGGCCAGCGGCGCGGGTCGCCGGTCAGATTGATCGCCGTGGCGGTCGCCCCATGGTACGAGCGGTAGGCGCTCAGCAGCTTGGGACGGCCGGTGTGCAGCCGGGCCATCCGGACGGCGTTCTCGACCGCCTCGGCGCCCCCGTTGGTGAAGAAGATCTTGTCGAGGTCGCCGGGGGTGCGCCCGGCGACCAGTCGCGCGGCCTCGGACCGTACGTCCACGGCGAAGCCCGGCGCGATCGTGCACAGCCGCCCCGCCTGCTCCTGGATCGCGGCGACGACCTTGGGGTGCTGGTGGCCGATGTTGGTGTTGACGAGCTGGGAGGAGAAGTCGAGGTAGCGGTTTCCGTCGTGGTCCCAGAAGTACGCGCCCTCGGCACCGGCCACGGTCGGCGGGTCGATGAGGCCCTGCGCGGACCAGGAGTGGAAGACGTGCGCGCGGTCGGCGGCCTTGACCGCGGCGCCGGCGGAGGGGTCGGGGAGAGTGCTCACGCTGATTGCCTCACAGAGGTGGGGACGCGGGGGCCGCCAGCGTAGAAAGCGCGGCACGGCGGCGGATACCGGCACTGTGTAGGGCTCTCGGGCCGCCCGTGGACATACTGCCGGGTTGCGGACACCGGCCGTTCGACCCGCGTTCACCGGTCCGCCGCGACGCACGGGAATTGCTCTTACGGAAATCCCCTGCGGCGGCCGGGGGCGTGCTACGGTCCTTTCCAGTTGCAGTTTTGGTACCCATATAACGTGTGCGCCTGACGGTCTGTGACCTCAGGCGCTCTGTTGTTTACGGCCATAGGCCCGGACGGGGACATCAACGCGACACGGAATTGCGTACCGTGCGGAATTCCGGCACCGGGATCTATAAGGAGATCGTCGTGGCTAACGGCACCGTGAAGTGGTTCAACTCGGAAAAGGGCTTCGGCTTCATCGAGCAGGAGGGTGGCGGCCCGGACGTGTTCGCCCACTACTCGAACATCGCCACCCAGGGCTTCCGTGAGCTGCAGGAGGGCCAGAAGGTCTCCTTCGACGTCACGCAGGGCCAGAAGGGCCCGCAGGCGGAGAACATCGTCCCCGCCTGATCCCAGGCAGGACCGGGGCCGGGGCCCGCACTTTCACGGTGCGGGCCCCGGCTCTTTGGTGTCCGGCTATTCTCCCGCGAGGGCTGCGTGCGGCAGTCTCGAAGCAAGGGCCTCGGCTGGGCGCCCCGGACGACACCGGGGGGCCATCGGGGGAACCGGGGGAAGGCGACATCATGGACAGTCTGCAACCAGAAGATCCACACAGTCTCGGCGCGTACCGGCTGCTTGGCCGACTGGGCGCGGGCGGCATGGGCCGGGTCTATCTGGCCCGCTCGGACCGGGGGCGTACGGTCGCGGTCAAGCTGGTCCAGCGGGAGCTGGCCGGCCAGGAGGAGTTCCGCAGGCGCTTCCGTCAGGAGGTGCGGTCGGCCCGGCAGGTCGGCGGCGAGTGGACCGCGCCGGTCCTCGACGCGGACACCGAGGCGGACATCCCGTGGGTCGCCACCGGCTACATCGCCGGGCCGTCGCTGCGGCAGGTCGTCGACCGCGACTACGGGCCGCTGCCCGAGCGGACCGTCCGCATCCTCGGCGCCGGGCTCGCGCGCGCCCTCCAGGCCGTCCACGCCGCCGGCATCGTCCACCGCGACCTCAAGCCGTCGAACGTCCTGATCACCCTGGACGGGCCGCGCGTCATCGACTTCGGCATCGCCCGCGCCCTGGAGACGGTCACCGACAGCAACCTCACCCGCACCGGCGCGGCCGTCGGCTCGCCCGGCTTCATGTCGCCCGAGCAGGTGCGCGGCGCCAAGGTCACGGCCGCGAGCGACGTCTTCTGCCTCGGCGCGGTGCTGGCCTACGCCGCGACCGGCCGCATGCCCTTCGGCACGGCGGACAGCGGCGTCCACGCCCTGCTCTACCGCATCGCGCAGGAGGAGCCGGATCTCACCGATGTGCCGGAGCCGCTGCGTCCGCTGATAGCCGACTTCCTCGCCAAGGACCCCGCCGACCGCCCCACGCCCGAGGAGGCCCTGGAGCGTACGGGCGTACGGGACCTGCTGACGGACCTGCGCTCGGCGGAGCCCTGGCTGCCCGGCGGCCTCGTCGCCCAGCTGGGGCGGCACGCGGTACGGCTGCTCGACGTCGAGGACCCCGCCGCCGCGAACCCGCTGACCCAGGTGGACCCGCGCCCCGACGGGCGTCCGGTGGACCTGCCGACCATGACCGCCGGACCGGCCGCGCAACCGCTGCCCCCGGCCGTCCCCACCCCGCCCGTCCCCTCCGGCTCACCCGTTCACACTCACCCGCACCCGGGCCCGTACGGCCCCGGCCCGTACGACTCCGGGGTCCACACCACGCCGCCCCCGCCCGAGCGGCGCCGGTCCGTGGCGCCCTTCGTGCTGGCGGCGGTCGTGACCGCCGGGCTGCTCGCGGGCGGCGGGACCGTGTACCTGCTGAACCGGGACACGAAAGACGAGGGGCGCAGCGGCCCCGGCCCGGTCACCTCGCCGACCACGACGCCCGGCACCGCGGGCCCGGCGTCCGGCCCCTCGGCGTCGGCCGGCGCCTCGACGCCCGGCCAGGCCAAGGCCAGCCCCGCCGCCGGCCCGGTCCCCCAGGCGTTCATCGGCACCTGGGAGTCCGACTTCCAGACGGCCGGCGGCGCCAACACCCGCCGGATCGTCCTGCAGCAGGGGCCCGTCGGCACCACAGTGGCCGACATCAGCGGCCACGGCACGAACGAGTACGGCACCGTCTACCGCTGCGCGTGGGTCGCCGACCTGGGCGCGGCCCCAACCTCCGGTGGCTCGGTGCGGCTCGGCCCGTCCCGGGTCACCGTCGCCGAGCCCACCACGTCCTGCCAGCCGGGCGAGGCCACCGAGCTGACCCTGCTCCCCGACGGCAGCCTGCGCCGGATGTTCATCGGAACGGACAAGGAACCGCTGATCTACACGAAGCGGAGCTGACGGCACAACGCGAAGCGCCCCGGTGGCGGACCACCGGGGCGCTGTCACAGCGAAGGCCGTGTCCGACAGGCCGCGTCTGACGCGGCCTGCGTCACGAGCCGTGCGTCACGAGCCGTGCCTTACGAGCCGTGCCTTACGAGAGGAACGAGTTGATCTCGATCGTCTCGGTGCGGCCCGGGCCGACGCCGATCGCGGAGATCGGCGCGCCGGACATCTCCTCCAGCGCCTTCACGTAGGCCTGCGCGTTCTTCGGCAGGTCGGCGAAGGTCTTGGCCTTGGTGATGTCCTCGGACCAGCCCGGCAGCATTTCGTAGATCGGCTTCGCGTGGTGGAAGTCGCTCTGGCTGTAGGGCAGCTCCTCGACGCGCTTGCCGTCGATCTCGTACGCGACGCAGACCGGGATCTGCTCCCAGCCCGTCAGCACGTCGAGCTTGGTGAGGAAGAAGTCCGTCAGACCGTTGACGCGGGTCGCGTAGCGGGCGATGACCGCGTCGAACCAGCCACAGCGGCGGTCACGGCCGGTGGTCACACCGCGCTCGCCACCGATGGTCCGCAGCGCCTCGCCGTCCTTGTCGAACAGCTCGGTCGGGAACGGGCCGGCGCCGACGCGCGTGGTGTACGCCTTGAGGATGCCGATCACCCGGCTGATCTTCGTGGGGCCGACGCCGGCGCCCGTGCAGGCGCCGCCCGCGGTCGGGTTCGACGAGGTCACGAAGGGGTACGTGCCGTGGTCGACGTCGAGCAGCGTGCCCTGGCCGCCCTCGAAGAGGACGACCTTGCCCTCGTCGATGGCGTTGTTCAGGATCAGCGTCGTGTCGGCCACGTACGGCTTGATCTGCTCGGCGTAGGTGAGCAGCTCCTCGACGATCGCGCCGGCCTCGATGGCCCGGCGGTTGTAGAGCTTCGCGAGGATCTGGTTCTTGAAGTCGAGGGCAGCCTCGACCTTCTGGGTCAGGATCGACTCGTCGTAGAGGTCCTGGACCCGGATGCCGACGCGGTTGATCTTGTCCGCGTAGGTCGGGCCGATACCGCGGCCCGTGGTGCCGATCTTCCGCGAGCCGAGGAAGCGTTCCGTCACCTTGTCGACGGTCGTGTGGTACGGCGTGATCAGATGCGCGTTACCGCTGAGCAGCAGCTTGGACGTGTCCACGCCGCGCTCGTTGAGTCCGCTCAGCTCGGAGAGCAGGACCGCCGGGTCGACGACGACACCGTTGCCGATCACCGGGGTACACCCCGGCGAGAGGATTCCGGAGGGGAGGAGATGCAGCGCGTATTTCTGGTCGCCTACGACGACCGTGTGGCCGGCGTTGTTGCCACCTTGGTAGCGCACCACATAGTCCACGGATCCACCGAGGAGGTCGGTGGCCTTTCCCTTGCCCTCGTCACCCCACTGAGCACCGAGCAGCACAAGTGCGGGCACAGGCGTACACCCCTTCCGGGCGGGGCATGTCCAACGTGCGTGGTGGCGTAATCCCGCCTTGTGCGGGGGTGCACCATCGCTAGAGCCGTCGAACCGGTGCCCCGGATAGACGAAGCCCCTGGCGCAACAGCGACAGGGGCTCTTGCACCGAGAGATTACCTGAGGAAGGACCGAGGTGTCGGCTCCAGACCCGTCCGGGCAGCCTCTGCTCGTGATCATCGACCCGGTCGCACGGCGCGCGGACGGCGAGTCCGTGCGGATCGCGAGGGATGTTCTGTGCGCCGGGGCGGTGGCGAAAATCTGTCTCACGGACGGCCCCGAGGACGTTTCCAGAGCTCTGGCGCGGCGTGGCCGGCGTCCCGTCGTGATCGGCGACGACCGCGCGCTGCTGCGGGTCGTGGGCCTGCTGCACCGGCGTCGGGAATTGGCCGAATCCGCTCTGTCGATGGTCCCGGTCGGCGCGCCGCACACGGTCGCGCTGGCGCACGCGCTCGGCGTGCCGCGCGGCCCCGTGGCGGCCGCCCGGGCGGTGCTGGACGGCGCGCCGCACCCGCTGGACCTGCTGGTCGACGACAGCGACGGGGTGGTGCTGGGCGAGGTGTGCGTGCCGGACGCGTACGTACCGGGAGCGGCCCCGTACACGGCCGGGGTGGTCGGCGACGGGCCGCTGGGCCCACGGCGCCCGGACGGCGGGCCGGAGGGCCTGGACGGGCCGGCCGGGCCGGTGGGGCCCGACGGCCCCGGTGGGCCTGCCTGGTCCCGGCGGCAGGCCCTGACGGCGGGCGGGCACCAGAGCTGGTGGTCTCCGGCCGCGCGGACCGCCCGGACGGCCCTGGCGCTGCTCGCGGGCCCCGCCGCGCGCCATTCGCTGCCCTCCTGCACCCGGCTGCGGGTGGAGGCGGACGGGGTGCTGCTGGCGGATCTGGACCAGCCCGTCGAGCGGGTGAGGGTGTCGGTCGTGGACGGCCTCGCGGAGGTCGTGGTCCACCACCGCTCCTCGGCCCGCCCGGTACGGGCCCGGGCCCGCGCGGTCACGGTCTCCGGGCCGGACTTCCGCTACCGCGCCGACGAGGTGGGCGCGGGCCCGGTCCGCAGCCGCACCTGGACGGTCCGGCCGGGGGCGTGGCGGCTGACGCTGCCGTGTTGAACGGGGTTCACCCGCCCGGCGTCACCAGGCCCGCCTCGTAGGCGAAGACCGCCGCCTGGGTACGGTCGCGCAGCCCCAGCTTCACCAGGATCCGGCTGACGTGCGTCTTGACGGTGGACTCGGCGACGACGAGCCGGGTGGCGATCTCGGAGTTGGAGCGGCCCTGGGCGACCAGGACCAAGACCTCGGTCTCCCGCTCGGTGAGATCGGCGATCCGCTCCTGGCTGGGCGGCTTGGGCGTGCCGAGGCGGGAGAACTCCTGGATGAGCCGCTTGGTGACCGTGGGCGCGAGGAGCGCCTCTCCGTCGGCGACGACGCGCACGCCGTCGGCGAGCTGCCGGGCGGAGGCGTCCTTGAGCAGGAAGCCGCTGGCTCCGGCCCGCAGCGCCTGGTAGACGTATTCGTCGAGGTCGAAGGTGGTGAGCACCAGCACCTTCGCCCCCTCGTCGGCGGCGACGATCTCGCGGGTCGCCTCCAGTCCGTTGAGCACGGGCATGCGGATGTCCATCAGGACGACGTCGGGGCGCAGCGCCGCGACCTGCTCGACGGCCTGCCGGCCGTCCACGGCCTCGCCGACGACCTCGATGTCGGGCTGGGCGTTCAGCAGGACGGAGAAGCCCTCGCGGACCATCATCTGGTCGTCCACGATCAGCACACGGATGGTCATGCCGCTGCCTCGCCGACCGCGACGGGGAGGAAGGCGGCGATCTCGTAGCCGCCCTCGTCGGTGGTCTCCGCCGTCATCTCGCCGCCGAGCATGGTGACGCGTTCGCGCATGCCGAGCACCCCGTGCCCGGCGCCCGGGGAGGGTTTGGCGAGCCGGTTCGGCGGGCCGTTGACGACCCGCAGGCCGAGGCCGCCGAGGACGTAGGAGATCTCCACTCGCGCGTGCGCGCCGGGCGCGTGGCGCAGCACGTTGCTGAGCGCCTCCTGGACGATGCGGTACGCGGACAGCTCCACGCCCTGCGGCAGGGGCCGCACCGAGCCCGTCGTGACCCGTTCGACGTCCAGCCCGGCCGAGCGGACGTTGTCGAGCAGCCCGTCCAGGGCCGCGAGGGTGGGCTGCGGGGCCTCGGGGTCGGCGAAGGCGTCGGGGTTCTCGGACCGTACGACGCCGAGCACGCGGCGTAGTTCGGTGAGCGCGGCGACGGCGTTCTCCCGGATCGTCTGGAACGCGGCGGCCAGCTCGGGCGGGGTGTCCTGGACCCGGTAGGGGGCGGCCTCGGCCTGGATGGCGACGACGGACATGTGGTGCGCGACCACGTCGTGCAGCTCGCGGGCGATGGTCGTGCGCTCCTCCAGCACCGTCCGCCGGGACCGCTCGACCTCGGTGACGGCCGCCTGGGCGACGACCTGCTGCTTGGTCTCGCGCAGCCCGCGCACGGCGAGGACGACGAAGAGCACGATCCCGGAGAGGACCATCATCTGGAACATGTCGGAGACGAAGTAGGCCTCGCCGTAGGGGCGGACCGCCCGCAGGAACACGGCGAAGAAGAGCCCCAGCGCACCGGTGAGCAGCCACATCTCGGCCGCGGTCCGCGGGCGCGTCCGCAGCGCCACGACCAGCATCACGGCGAGGTGGGAGAAGTATCCGCCCGGGGACCACGGACCGAAGCCGTACGTGCCCAGGAACACCCCGGCGAAGGCCATCGAGCCGATCGACAGCCACCACGCGCCGACCGGCCGGAAGAGGGTCATGACCATCGGCACGCCGACCATCAGCGCGATGAAGAGACCGAAGAGGCCGCCCTCGCGTTCGGCGGTCCCCATCATGACGACGAAGGCGAAGCCGACGAGCGTCGCGTGCGGGAACCACCGCGTCCAGCGCGCGGCACGCCGCGGCAGCCTGCGGACCAGGACGTGGTCCGCGGCGAGCGGCGGCAGCGGGCGGAAGGCGAAGGCATCGGTGAAGAGGTCCTCGCGGAGCCCGCTCAGGGCGCCTTTCGCCATCCGCAGCTCATTGCGCGGGGTGCTCTCATAGGTGTCGGTCACGTCAACAACCGTAGGCAAGGGGTTCGCGGAAAGCGTCCGCATGGATGCGGATCTGTGGAGGTCCGTCTCAAGTACTACGCGGCTACGGCACGGCTGTGACGTGCGGTTGTCCGGTGAGAGCCGCCACCAGCGCCGCGCACGCGGCTGTGCCGGGAGTCACAGGCGCGAAGTGACCGACACCACCGAGGGCACGGACCTCGGCCACCCCGGCCGCCGCGCGGGCCGCGGCGGCGTAGCGGTGGGAGAGCTCGACGGGCACGACGAGGTCCGCGGTCCCGTGCAGGAGCGTCACGGGCGCGCGGGCGGGCAGGCACCGCACGGGGTCGATGTCCCGCCCGTCGCCCCCGCCGAGCAGTTCCTCGACGATGCCCTCGCCGAGCCGAAGCTCCCGGGCCCGCTCCAGGTCCGTGACGGCCGCCACGGCGACGACCCCGTCCACGGCCGGGGCGGCGGCGGCCGGCCCGGACGCGGACGCCGCCCAGAGGGCGAGGTGGCCGCCCGCCGAGTGGCCGGCGAGCAGATGCCGGCCGGCGGGCCCTTCCAGCGCCTCCAGGGTCTCCAGGGCCCGCAGGACGTCGTCGAAGGTCTGCGGACTGCCGCCGCCCCCGCCGAGCCGGCGGTACTCCACGAGCGCCACGTCCACGCCGTGCCGGGTCAGCTCGGCGGCCAACGGCGAGAGGTGCCACCGGTCGTAGGTCTCGCGCCAGAAACCGCCGTGAAGGAGCGTCAGCCGGATACCCGTCGGCCGGGCCGCCGCGTAACGGGCGATCACCTGGCTGGGGTGGTCGCCGTACGCGACGGTGCCGTCCGGCGGTACGTCGGGAAGGGCGCACAGCGCGGCGTACTCGATGTCGTCGAGGTCCTCGGTCACTGCGTCCTCGGCCACGGCGTCCTCGGTCACGGCGTCCTCGGCCAGGGCGTCCTCGGTCACGGCGTCCTCGGCCAGGGCGTCCTCGGTCACGGGCCCGGGACCTCGGCCAGCACCTCGGCGAGCACCCGCGCCGCCCGCTCCGCGTCGGCGAAGGAGGTGTAGAGCGGGGTGAAGCCGAAGCGCAGGACGTCCGGGCGGCGGAAGTCGCCGACGATGCCGCGACGGACGAGGTCGGCCATCACCTCGCCCGCGTCGGGGCAGCGCAGCGACACCTGGCTGCCGCGTTCGCCGTGCGGGGTGGGGGTGAGGCACTCCAGGCGGCCCTTCGGCACGTGCTCCTCGACGCGGCGCAGGAAGAAGTCCGTGAGCGCGAGGCTCTTGGCCCGTACGGCCTCGATGCTCACGTCGTCCCATACGTCCAGGGCCGCTTCGAGGGCGAGGAGGGACAGGATGTCGGGCGTGCCGACCCGGCCCCGGGCGGCGCCCTCGGCGGGGGCGTAGGCGGGTGCCATGGCGAAGGGGTCGGCGTGGGAGTTCCAGCCGGGCAGCGGCGAGTCGAAGCGGCCCTGCATCTCACGCCGCACATACAGGTACGCGGGTGAACCGGGACCGCCGTTGAGGTACTTGTACGTGCAGCCGACGGCGAAGTCCACGCCGTGCGCGTCGAGCCCGACGGGCAGCGCGCCCGCACTGTGGCACAGGTCCCAGACGACGAGCGCCCCGGCCGCGTGCGCGGCGGCCGTCGTACCGGGCAGGTCGTGCAGGCGGCCGGTGCGGTAGTCGACGTGGTTGACGAGCGCGACGGCGGTGCGCGGGCCGAAGGCGGCGGGCAGGTCGCCCGCCGCGACGGGCCGCAGCGTACGGCCCGTCAGCCGGGCCGCGGACTCGGCGATATAGCCGTCGGTGGGGAACGTCGCCTCGTCCACGAGGATCTCGTCGCGCTCCTCACCGGCCGTGCGGACGGCGGCGACGACGGCCTTGAAGACGTTGACGCTCGTCGAGTCGCCCACGACGACCTGCCCGGGTGCGGCCCCGACGAGCCGGCCGATCCGGTCCCCGACCCGCTCGGGCGCGGTCCACCACCCGGACTCGTCCCAGGAGCGGATGCGCAGCCGCCCCCATTCGCGCTCGACGACGTCGGCGAGCCGGCCGGCGACGGCGCGGGGCAGGGCGCCGAGGGAGTTCCCGTCGAGGTAGGCGCCCTCGGCGAGGTCGTCGAGGGCGAACGCGGCGCGCTTGCCGCGGAGTCCGTCGGCGGCGTCGAGGGCGGTGGCGTCGCTCGTCATCGCGTCGAGGTCAGACATGGCTGCGCGCCGTCCACAGCTCGGGGAAGACGTTCTTCGTCGCGCGGCGCTCCAGCCAGGCCACCCCCGCCGAACCGCCCGTTCCCACCTTCGAGCCCATGGCCCGCCGGGTGGCGACGAGGTGGTCGTTGCGCCAGCGCCAGACCAGCTCCGCCACCTCGGTCAGGGCCTCGCCCAGCCGGCAGGCCTCGCTGTTCTGGTCGCCCGCGTAGACGCGCTGCCAGACCTCCTCGACCGCCGGGTCGGGGACGTACCGCTCGGAGACGTCACGGTCGTGGACGCTGTCGGGTACCGCGTGACCGAGCCGCCCGAGGTAACGCAGCACCTCGTCGTACAGGCTCGGCTCGTGCAGCGCCTTCTCCAGCTCGGCGTGCACCCGCGGCGTGCCCTGGTGCGGCACCAGCATGGACGCGGACTTGTCCCCGAGCAGGAACTCCAGCCGGCGGTACATCGCGGACTGAAAGCCCGAGCCGTCGCCGAGCGCGGCGCGGAAGCCGTTGAACTGGGCCGGTGTCAGGTGCGCGAGCGGCTCCCAGGAGGCGTTGAGCGATTCCAGCTCGTACGTGGAGCGCTTGAGCGCGGCCATCGCGGTCGGCAGGTCGTCCTCGCGCAGCGCCTTCGCGGCGGTCTCCCACTCGTGCACGATGACCGTGAACCACAGCTCCATGACCTGCGTGGTGACGAGGAAGACCATCTCGCCGGGGTCGTCGGAGAGCGTCTTCTGGAGGTGGGTGAGAACGGACGCCCGGACGTAGTCCTCGTACGGGGTGGACCCCTCGAAGTCGAGATTCGGGGCCGCCGGGGGCTCCGGCTCGATTCCGTTGCCATGGCCCTGCGGGGCCATGCCCTGCGGGGCTTGGGGGCGGGACGGTTGCGGCTGCGACATCGCTGTCTCCTCGGCTGGGGGTACCCCCAGGCCGTTCAGGCTCTGGGGGAGTACTCCGGGTAGCGGTCCGCCCCTTCCTGTCGGCATCGGAGCCCCGGTCCCCTGCGCGCATCATGCGTCGCGGGTGCGGTTCCCTGCAAGGGGTGGCGTTGTGGGGTTGCGGTGCGGTGTCGCTGCGCGGGGCTGTGTCCCGGTGCGGGACGGTGGCCCGGTGCGGGGCCGGGCTGGAGGGGGATCGGTGGGGGGCCGGGCCGTGGGCTTCTGCGGGCTGTCGTTCGACGGGTCCGGCCGGCGCAGCGACAAGGCAGACTGGGGGCCATGTCGATTCACGAGAACCTGCTCGGGGGACCGCCCCCGACCCATCTGCCCGACGACCCGGAGCCGCGTGAGCTGCTCGCCTCCGGGGCGGCCCCCGCCGAGGTCGCCGCGAAGTACCCGGCGTCCTCGCTCGCGTGGGCGCAGCTCGCCGACGAGGCGTTCGACGGTGGCCGGGTCGTCGAGTCGTACGCGTACGCGCGTACCGGCTACCACCGCGGCCTCGACGCGCTGCGGCGCAGCGGCTGGAAGGGCCACGGCCCGGTGCCCTTCGAGCACGAGCCGAACCGCGGCTTCCTGCGTGCCCTGCACGCCCTCGCCCGCGCGGCGGGTGCCATCGGCGAGCACGAGGAGCACGAGCGCTGCTCGACGTTCCTGCGGGACAGCTCGCCGACGGCCGCCAATACGCTCGGCTGACGTTCGCAGCACGTCCGCTTGCCGCCTGCGGCGGCGGGGCGCCTGCGGGCGCGTCCTCAATCGCCGGATGGGCTGGTTTCCGCTGAGCCCAGCCCAATCGAGCCCGCTGGGGGCACCTCCCAGCGGTAGCTGGGGGAGATTGAGGACCCGCCGCGCAGCGGTGGTGCGGGGCTGCCCGCAGTGCACGCCCTCCTAGGAACCGCCGGAGGCACCGGCACTGCCCGGATCCAGTGGCGGGGACGACACCCCGCAGTGGTACGCGCACTCCGGATGGCATCGTTTTCGGGTCCGGAGCGCACGTGCGCCCACGGTCCACCACGCCAGCCCCGCCCCCACCACCAGCGTGCCCGCGCACCAGAACATCGCCCGCCGGAACGTGTCCTCGAAGCCCGCGGGATCGCGGTAGGCGTCCGGGCTCATGCCCGCGAGCAGCGGCAGCGCGGCGACGGCGATGAGGCCCGCCGCGCGGGCGGCGGCGTTGTTGATGCCGCTGGCCAGGCCCGCGCGGGCGACGTCGACCGAGGCGAGGACCGTCGCGGTGAGCGGCGCGACCAGGACCACCATGCCCAGGCCGAGGACGACGAGGGCGGGCAGTACGTCCCGCCAGTACACCGCGTCCGGCCCGGCACGGGTCATGAGCAGCATGCCCGCCGCGCACAGCAGCGGCCCGACGGTCAGCGGGAGGCGGGGCCCGATACGGGTCGCGATCCGGCCCGAGCGGGCCGACAGCAGCAGCATCAGCACCGTCGTGGGCAGCAGCGCGGTCCCCGCGGCGAGCGCGGACCAGCCGACCACGACCTGGAGCTGCAGGACCGAGAGGAAGAAGAAGCCGCCGAAGGCCGCGTACACGCACACCGTGACCGCGTTGACGGCCGAGAACATCCGGCTGGAGAAGAGCCCCGGCGGCAGCATCGGGTCGGGGCGGTGCGCCTCGACGTGGACGAACGCCGCGCCCAGCAGCACCCCGGCGACCGCCGGGCCGATCACCCACGGCGACGCGCCCTTGTCGGGGGCGGCGATCAGCGCGTAGGTCACCGCGCCGAGGGCCAGCGCGCCGAGCGTCGCGCCGAGTACGTCGAAGCGGCCGTGCGTGCCGGGTGCGCGGGTCTCGGGTACGTGTTTCAGGGCGACCGGGACACACACGGCGGCCAGCGGCAGATTGATCAGGAACACCCAGCGCCAGCCGGGCCCGTCCACCAGATAGCCGCCGACGAAGGGGCCGACCGCCGCGGCCACCCCGCCCAGGCCGGACCACGCGCCGACCGCCCCGGCCCGGTCGTCGGGATGGAAGACCGCCTGGATCAGCGCCAGTGAGCCAGGGGTGAGCAGCGCCCCGCCGATGCCCTGGAGCGCCCGCGCCGCGATCAGCACCCCGGCGTCCGGCGCCACCCCGCACAGCAGGGAGGCGAGGGCGAACCACACCACGCCGATCACGAACACCCGCCGCCGCCCGAACCGGTCCCCCAGGGCGCCGCCCAGCAGGATCAGTGAGGCGAGGGTGAGCATGTAGCCGTTGACGGTCCACTGGAGGACGGGCAGGTCCGCGTCGAGGTCGGCGCCGATGCGCGGCAGGGCCACATTGACGACGGTGCTGTCCAGCAGCGCCATCCCCGAGCCGAGGACGGCGGTCAGCAGCACCCAGCGGCCGACGGGGGTGCCCAGGCGTACGGCGTCGGCGGCGGCGGGCTCCTGCGGGACGGTGTCCGGGTCGGTCACCGGCTCCCGCGCAGGGTCGCTCATACCGGAATCATCCCCGCATAACGTGCACCCGGCCAGCGCGGCGGGGGAACGGGACAGGGCCCGGTCCCACCGCGCGAGCGGGGGACCGGGCCCTGTCCTACGGCCTCGGCCGCTTACTTCAGCTTCGTGCCCGTGGCGCGCAGGTCGGCACAGGCCTTGGTGACGCGCTCGGCCATGCCGGCCTCGGCGAGCTTGCCCCAGGTGCGCGGGTCGTACTTCGACTTGGTGCCGACCTCGCCGTCGACCTTCAGCACCGCGTCGTAGTTGCGGAACATGTGGTCCGCGACCGGGCGGGTGAAGGCGTACTGCGTGTCCGTGTCGAGGTTCATCTTCACGACGCCGTTCTCCAGCGCGGTGCGGATCTCCTCCGCCGTGGAGCCGGAGCCGCCGTGGAAGACGAAGTCGAACGGGTCGTTCTTGCCGGACTTGGCGGCGATGCCGTCCTGGAGGTCACGGAGCAGCTCGGGGCGGAGCACGACGTTGCCCGGCTTGTAGACACCATGGACGTTGCCGAAGGAGGCGGCCAGCAGGTAGCGGCCCTTCTCGCCCAGGCCGAGGGCCTCGGCGGTGCGCTCGACATCGGCGACGGTGGTGTAGAGCTCGTCGTTGATCTCGTGCGAGACGCCGTCCTCCTCGCCACCGGTCGGGGTGATCTCTACCTCGAGGATGATCTTCGCCTTGACGGCCTCGGCGAGCAGCTCCTGCGCGATGGCGAGGTTCTCGTCGAGCTTCTCGGCGGAGCCGTCCCACATGTGGGACTGGAAGAGCGGGTTCTGGCCGGCGGCGACGCGCTCCTGCGAGATGGCGAGCAGCGGACGGACGTAGCCGTCGAGCTTGTCCTTCGGGCAGTGGTCGGTGTGCAGCGCGATGTTCACCGGGTACTTCTTGGCGACGACGTGCGCGAACTCGGCGAGCGCGACCGCGCCGGAAACCATGTCCTTGCTGTACTGGCCGCCCAGGAACTCCGCACCACCGGTGGAGATCTGGATGATGCCGTCGCTCTCCGCCTCGGCGAAACCGCGCAGCGCGGCGTGCAGCGTCTGCGTCGAGGTCACATTGATGGCCGGGTAGGCGAACTTGCCTGCCTTCGCCCGGTCGAGCATCTCGTTGTAGACCTCGGGGGTTGCGATGGGCATCTGTCCACTCCTTGTGATGTGCGGTGGCGTGGGTGGCCTGGCCTTAGGGGGCGACGTTCATCGTCGCCCCCATCTTCCCAGACTCCCCGATTCGCTCCACACGGTGGACAGGTCATTGATGCGCGAAGGGCGCGAGGTTTCACGTGAAACCTCGCGCCCTTCGCGCATCAATAGAAGAAATCGCAGGTCAGCCCAGGTCGAGGTCGCCGAGGGCATAACCGGTGACATAGCGCAGACCGGCGCCTTCGATCGCGGAGGCGGCACCGCGGTCGACGATCGTCGCCACCGCGACGACCTCCGCACCGGCCTCGCGCGCGGCCTCGACCGCGGTCAGCGGCGAGCCGCCCGTGGTGGACGTGTCCTCGACGACCAGCACCCGGCGGCCCTTGATGTCCGGGCCCTCGATGCGGCGCTGCATGCCGTGCGCCTTCTGCGCCTTGCGCACGACGAACGCGTCGAGCTTGCGGCCGCGCGCGGCGGCGGCGTGCAGCATCGAGGTGGCGACCGGGTCCGCGCCGAGGGTGAGCCCGCCGACGGCGTCGTAGTCGAGGTCCGCCGTGGCGTCCAGCATGACCTGGCCGACCAGCGGCGCCGCCTCGGCGTCCAGGGTGATCCGGCGCAGGTCGATGTAGTAGTCGGCCTCCTTGCCGGAGGAGAGGGTCACCTTGCCGTGAACCACGGCCTTGTCCTTGATCTGCTGCAGCAGGGCGTCACGCGCATCGCTCATGCGCACGAGCTTAGGACAGCCCTAGGCGAGTGAGCGCCAGCTCCACGTCGTGGAGATCTCCAGGGGGTCGATCGGGGTGACCAGACGGGGCAGGGTGTTCAGCCCGTTCGGGGGGCCGGACTGCGGCTCGACGCAGACGGCCTCGTCCTGCTCGTCGTAGACGACGACCCACTCGGCGCGGCTGGCGATCTTCATCTCCAGCAGATCGGGCCAGGTGAGGGTGACATCCACGCCGTCGGGCATGCCGAAGCAGTCGTCCCAGGGGCCGGGGAGGGGGTCCGTGCGACGGCCCGTGGGCAGATGGTCCTCGCCGCGCTCCTCCTGCCAGGCGGGGTGGAAGTCGATCTCGACGTCCTTGCCCGTGCCGAGGTTCCGCAGGAACCACGGGTGCCAGCCGGCTTGCGCCGGGAAGGAGTTGTCGTAGGTCTCGACGCCCATCGTCAGCGTCAGCGATTCCGGTGCCAGCTCCACGAGCTGGGTGACCCGGCCGGTGTACGGCCAGGGTTCGGCGAGGTCGTAGGTGAAGGCGGCGGAGCGCTCCTCCGTGCGGACCGTGCGCCAAGCGCTGTCCCGGCCGGTGCCGTGGATCGCGTGCGGCCCGGCGTTGAGGGGCATCTGATGGCGCTCGCCGCCATTGCGGAACTGCCCCAGCTCGATGCGGCCGCACCAGGGCACCATGGGGAAGGCGCCGTACTTGTCGCCCTGCCGCAGGAGTTCGGTGCCGCGGATCCGCAGGCTGGTGAGCCGGCATCCGTTCCGCGGGTCCACGGTCAGCTCGGCGTCCCCGGCCTTCAACAGCGTCTTGCTCGTCTGATGGTTGCTCACCACTCCGACATTAGAGGCCTTTCGCCTGGCCGGCGGTCTTTCGGCTGCATGCCGCCTGCGCCTGGCCGGCGGGTTTTCGGCTACCTGCCCCGTCTGGCCGCCTGCGGCGGCGGGCGCCCTGCGGGCGCGTCCTCAAGCGCCGGACGGGCTTGATTGGGCTGGGCTCAGCCGTGCAGTCAGCAGTCCGTCCGGCAGGCCTTCGGCTGCGGGCGCGTCCTCAATCGCCGGACGGGCTTGATTGGGCTGAGGCCAGCCACATCAAGCCCGTCCGGCGTTTGAGGACACCGCCGCGCAGCGGAGGTGCGGACGACACGGCCTAGCGGCGGCGGCGCAGTGCCCGGCCCACCACCACCGCCGAAGCCAGGGCCACGGCCGCGGCGGGTGCGGCCCAGCGGAGGGCCGCCGCCGTGGCGGACGCCGCCTCGGGGGCGGGGACGGGGGCATAGCGACCGCGCGGCGGGGCGTGGTCGACCTCCTCCGCGCTGCGGCCGATCATCGTGCGACGGGCGTGCGCCGCCTCGGCGGGCGGGGCGTCGTCCTCGTCGTCGTCCTCTTCGTCCTCGTCGTCGAGTTCGTCCATGGCGTCGATCGCCTCGATGGCGTCGAGGTCCCGGCCGTCACCGGGCTCTTCTCCCAGGGGCACCTGCGGGCCCGCTTCGGCGGTGTCGCCGTCCGGTGAGCCGTCCGCGTCCCTGCGCAGTTCCTCCGCGAGGGCCACCGCGACCCGCTCCAGCAGCCGGCGGGCCGTGGTCTGGGTGGTCTTCGCGTCGAACTCCGCCAGGCGTCCCCCGCAGTCGACCCGCGCCGCGCAGATCAGCCGCGTACCGCCGGGCACGGCCTCCGCCAGCGCGGTCAGCGCCAGCGTCACCGTGCCGTTGCCGCGCACCTCCGCGCCTTCACCCGACAGCTCGAAGGAGCCGTCCCGCTCGGTCAGCCGCAGCGAGCCCCGGTAGGTGATGGTGGAGCCGCCGATGCGCAGCCGGAGCCGGCCGGCGACGGTGGCGTCGGAGGCGTCCGCGGCGTCCTGCTGGAGGCCGGGGACACAGCGGGCGACGCGCGCGGGGTCGGAGAGGACCCGTCGGACATCGCCGACGGGGAACGGAACGAACACCTCATGCTCCATAACAAGCGAGCCTACCCATCAGGCCCCTCACCAGGCCCTCCCCGGCCGAAGTTTCCGCCGGTGGCACCCGCCGGTGGCCGACACCGGTCGGTATTCGTCAGTCGGCGACCGTGAAGCGTTCACCCACGTGCCGCGGCTGCTCGATCTCGTCGACGAGCGCGACCGCGTAGTCCTCGACGGAGATCCGGCTGTTGCCGTCGGCGTCCGTGACGAGGTCCTCCAAAGCGGTGCGGTACGTGCCGCTGCGCTCGCCGGGCTCGATCTTCGCGGCGGGGCTGACGTTGGTCCAGCGGACGTCGGTGACCGTGCGGAGGTAGTCCAGCGCGTCACCGTGCGCGTGCATGATCTGGAGCAGGAACTCCGGGGGCCCCTCCGCGTCCCAGACCTGCTTGCCGTCGGCGGTCCGCAGCGAACCGGCGCCGCCGACCGTGATCAGCCGGGGGGCCGCGTCGCCGACCGCGCGCACCCCTTCGACCAGGGACTTCGCAGCGGGCTCGATGGTCGCGAGATGGCCGGGGCCGTCGCCGCCGCCGACGGCGCTGAGGACGACGTCCTGGCCGGCGGCGACCGCCGTGACGGAGGCCGGGTCGAGGACGTCACCGGTGACGACCGTCAGGGCGGGGTGGCGCTCGGTGAGCTTCGAGGGGTCACGGACGACTGCCGTGACCTGGTGACCGCGGTCCAGTGCTTCGCGCAGGACGCGGCTGCCGATGGTTCCGTTGGCGCCGAAGAGAGCGATCTTGGCCATGGGGGGGGGCTCCTCAGAGGTGATGGTGATCAGTGGAGGGGAGAAAAAGGGAGGGGGAGGGTCTCAACGGGCGCCGATGGCGTGGGTGAGTTCCTGCGCCGTGGTCATCGGGCCACCGAGCCGCCGCACCCCGTCGGGGGTGTGCAGCAGGAGGCTGGGGAAACTCTCCACGCCCAGCCTGCGGACTTCACGGAACCCTTCGCGCGCCGCCCGACGGGTGCCCGGGTCGGCGTACGCGGCGAGCACCGCGTCGGCGTCGATGCCGTCCTGTCCGGTCGCGACCGCGTGCAGCGTGGCCGGGTCGGACAGGCTCCGGCCGTCGACGTACCAGGCGCGCTGGAGCGCGCCCGCGAACTCCAGGGCCCGCTCGGGTGCCTGCCGCGTCAGCGCGGCGAGGGCCGTCGCGGCGTCGGCCGAGTCGAGCACGGCGGTGCCCTCGGCGAACGCCTTGGCGTAGCCCTCGCCGAACACCGCTCCGGTCAGCTCCCCGATCCGGGCGTCCGCCTGCGGGATGTAGGGGTACTCGCCGACCGGCTTGGCGCGGGGCCCGGTGAACAGCCCACCGCTGAGCACCCGCACCTCGACCCGATCGGCGTTCGCCTCGGCGAACGCGCGCACGGTCGGGCCGAAGCCGTAACACCAGCCGCAGTAGGCGTCGAAGGCGTAGGTGACCAGCTGCCGTTGCATGTCTTTTCCTCAAACCGTTCGTTTGCTGCACGTACCGTCCGTCGTTGTACGTAGCAACCACGCTAAAGGCGGCAATCAGGGCCGACCAGGTACGCTCGGGACTCCCCATGGTGAAAAAGCGACACGAGTAAAAAGCGACACGAGTGAAGAAGCGACACGACTGCTCCCAGCCCTACGAAGGCGCCGGTTCCGACGACCGCCCGGGCGTGGTCGAGCTGACCTACCGGGCCCCGCCCGGCACCCCCGCGGGGGTGGAGGTGATGACCCTCGCCGAGCTGCGCGCCCGCGCCCCCGAGGGCCTGCTGGGCAAGCCGCAGCGGCTGGACTTCCACCAGATCGTCGTCGTGCGCTCGGGCTCCGCCGGGCACACCGTCGACTTCACCGGCCACTGGCTGGAGGCGGGCTCGGTGCTGTGGGTGCGCCCCGGGCAGGTGCAGCAGTTCGGCGAGGTGACCGGCATCGAGGGTGACGTCGTCCTCGTCCAGCCCGGCTTCCTCTCCCCCGGCACGGCCGTCGCGGCGGTGGCCGACGATCCCTTCCGCCCGGTGCTGTGGCGGCCCGTCGGGGAGGACCACGAGGCGGTCTTCCGGGCGGTGGGGCATCTCGCGGCCGACTTCCGCACCGGCGGGGCGCTGCCCGCCGACGTCCACACCGATGTGCTGCGGCATCTGCTGTCCGTCCTCGTGCTGCGGCTGGCGCATCTGACGACCCCGGTGGGCAGTGGCGTGCCCGCCCCGGGTGACGCCTTCCTGCGCTTCCGCGCGGCCGTCGAGCGGGACTTCGCCGACCGCCACCGGGTCGCCGACTACGCCCGTGCGCTCGGCTACTCCCCCCGCACCCTGTCGCGCGCGACGCTGGCCGCCGCGGGGGTGGGGGCCAAGGAGTTCATCGACCGGCGGGTGATGCTGGAGGCCAAGCGGCTGCTCGCGCACAGCGAGCTGCCGGCGGCCCGGATCGCCGGGCGGCTCGGCTTCGACGACGCGGCGAACTTCTCCAAGTTCTTCCAGCACCGGGCCGGACTCTCGCCCGGCGCCTTCCGCGCGGCGCTGCGCCCGGCGACGGGGCGCGGTCAGCCCGGGTAGCGCGGGTGCATCAGCGTCGACGGCAGGAGCCCGGGCTCGGGGCCGTGCCCGGCCCCGCGGCCCGCGGCGGCCAGCGTCGCCGGGGTCAGCGTCCGCAAGCATGGGCGGTCGGCCGGCAGCCGCAGCCGCACGGGCTCCCGGGAGGCGAGGAGGAGGCCCCAGGCCTTGGGCTGCCCGTCCTCCGCCTCGCCCCGTGCGGCCGACCGGTGGGCGGTGGTGCGGTCCAGCAGGCCGGAGGGGCCGCCGCCCTTGCCGTGGATCCGGTAGGCCACGGTGTCCAGCCCCACGGAACGGACCGTGGCGTCCACCGTCCAGAAGACGCGGGGGCGTGCCTCGATCGGGCCGGCGTGGACCGCGAGCCGGCCGCCGGGCGCCAGCCGACGGGCCGCGAGGCCGTAGAACTCCTGGGAGTACAGCTTGGTGCTGGGCGTGAGGGCGGGGTCGGGCAGATCGGAGATCATCACGTCGTAGGGGCCCCGGTCGCCATGTCCGCCGCGCAGCCAGCCGAAGGCGTCGGCGACGACGACCCGGACCCTGGGGTCGCGGTAGGCGGACCGGTTGAGGGCGGCGAGGTCCCGGTCGGTGCGGGCCAGCCGGATCATGTCGCCGTCGAGCTCGACGACGGTCACCGAGGTGACGCCGGGATAGCGCAGGACCTCGCGCAGGGCGAGGCCGTCGCCACCGCCGAGGATGAGGACCCGCCGGTGCGGTCCGTCCATCGCGGGGTGCACGAGTCCTTCGTGGTAGCGGAGTTCGTCGCCGCCGCTGACCCGCAGCCGCCCGTCCATGAAGAGCGCGAGCGGCCGGCCGCTCCGGCCGCCGCCCGTGAGCACGACCTCCTGGACCGGTGTCCGCACCGCGACCCGTATGTCCGCGCCGTACACGGCGTCCCTGGCGGCCCGCTCGAAGGGGCCGGTGAGCATCGAGCAGGCCGCCAGCAGCACCAGCACGAGGCCGTTGAGCGCGACGAGCGCCCAGCGGGAGCGGCTGCTCAGGTCCCGGCGGAAGAGCCACAGCACCAGCGCCCCGCCCGCGACCGCGTTGACCCCGCCGGTCAGCAGCGCGCCCGTCAGCTGGCCCAGCATGGGCAGCAGCAGGAACGGGAAGGCCAGCCCGCCGACGAGTGCCCCCACGTAGTCCGCGGCGAAGAGGTCGGCGACCGCACCGCCCGCGTCCTGCCGCCGGATGCGCTGGATGAGGGTCATCAGCAGGGGCACCTCGGCACCGATCAGGATCCCGATGACGAGCGAGAAGCCCACCAGCGGCACCCGGGTCTGGCCGTACCAGGCGAAGCACGCGTACAGCGCCATGGCCGACAGCCCGCCGGTCAGCGCGAGCCCCGCCTCGACGGCCGCGAAGCCCAGCGCGGCGCGCGGCCGCAGCCGTTTGGCCAGCAGCGAGCCGATGCCCATCGCGAAGACCATCACCGAGAGCACGACGGACGCCTGGGTGACGGAGTCGCCGATCAAATACGAGGCCAGGGCGACCAGTTCCAGCTCGTACACCAAGCCGCAGGCGGCGCAGACGAAGACGGTGGTCAGGACGGAGAAACGGCCGAGCCCGGCCGGTACGGGCAGTCGCGCGGGCACCGGTCGGTAGATCATGACGGGAACGCTACGTCACGATCTCACCACGCTTCGTCACCCACACGAGTGTATTCGCGTGACCTGCCGACAGACCGGCCGCGGACGGCAGTATTCCGCTCGGGCGCCGCCCCGGCTTTCCGATCGAGGGCCGGGCCGGCATTCCGATCGAAAAGCCGGGCCGTCCGGGGCCGGGCCGCCCGAGGCTGCCCGCAGGTAGGGGCGCTCAGAGCGGTGCGCCCACGCGCAGGCCCACCCTCGTCCGGGTGGCGACCAGCCGGCCCTCCTGCGGGTAGGCGTGCCAGGTACGCCAGCTGATCTGGCCGTTCTGCCGCTGGGCGAGCAGCGCGGTGAAGGCGTGGGGGCTGCCCGGAAACGTTCCGGCCAGGCCGTGCGGATGCTCGGCGACCAGGGCCAGCAACTCCTGGGCGCGCCCCGCGAAGGACCCCTGTGAAAGCGTCTCGACCCGCGCCGCGAATTCGTACTCCCACGATCCGATCCGCTTGGCGACGCCCAGCGGCAGCGGGGTGCTGCTGCCCGGCATGCAGGCGACGGTCTCCGAGCACGAACCGGCTTCGTCTTCGAGCAGGACCTGGTGCGAGGCGCCGAGCAGGCGCAATTGGACGGCGGAGTCGGCGAGCCGCAGATCGAGCACGGCCAGGGCGGGAAGGGGACCCTTCCCCAGGCACCAGGCGAGATCGGCGGCACGGGTATCGGTGTAGGTGGTCGTGAGGGTGGTGAGCATGGGTCGGCTCCGCATAGCACGCAGTGGAGGGTGGGCCGGCCCGCCCAGAGCGAGGTCCAGGGTCCTGGCGCGCCGGCTCATGCCCACATTGGAGGTTCATGGGGGTCCGAGGACAGTGATTCCGATGATTCCGAGGAGTCGTCTCGGAACGTGTCTCTGAAAGAGAGGGAATCATGAAATGAGCTGCGCCCACAGGCTTTTTACCCATCTCATCATGATTTCCATCCAGGAGAGGGCCGGGCAGTTCACCTGTTCACCACCATTGCACCCGGCGGGCCATGCGGATCCGCCGGGTACATATGCGGTCAAGCACTGGCCACTTGGATATGTGGCCGATTAAACGGCATTTACGCAGCACTAAGTAGCTTCGCCATCGCGGTGCGTACCGATTCTTCTCGCTTGCAGAAGGAGAAACGCACCAGATAGGACGGCGCATTGGGGCGCACATAGAAGGCGGACGTCGGAATTGCCACCACCCCGGCGCGCGACGGGAGTTCGCGGCAGAAACGCACGCCGTCCGTGTACCCCCACTCCCGTACGTCGGCCTGTACGAAATAGCCGGCGTCCGCTCGATAGGGGCGCAGCCCCGCGCGGGCCAGCCCCTCGGTCAGCAGATCACGGTTGCGGCGCAGCGTCCCGCGCAGCCCCGCCGCCCACTCCTCCACCTCGCCCAGCATCCGCGCGAGCGCCTCCTGGTAGGGCGTCCCGGAGGCGTAGGTGAGGAACTGCTTCGCGGCACCGACCGCCGCCACGAGATGGCGCGGTCCGCAGACCCAGCCGATCTTCCAGCCCGTGACGTTGAAGGTCTTGCCCGCGGAGGAGATCGTGAGGGTCCGCTCGCGCATGCCGGGCAGCGCGGCGAGGGTGCGGTGCCGGGCGTCGCCGTAGACGAGGTGTTCGTAGACCTCGTCGGTCACGACCGTCAGATCGTGCTCACGGCAGACGTCGGCGATGGCGGCCAGTTCGTCGGCGGTGAAGACCTTGCCGGTCGGGTTGTGCGGGGTGTTGAGCAGCAGCACCCGTGAGCGCGGGGTGACGGCGGCGCGCAGCGCGGCCGGGTCCAGGACGAAGGTGTCGCCGGACAGCTCCAGCGGTACGGGCACCAGGCGGGCGCCCGCCAGCCGCGCGCCGGCCGGGTAGGCGTCGTAGCAGGGGTCGAAGGCCAGGATCTCGTCGCCCGGGTCGCACAGTGCGAGCAGCGCCGCCGCGAGCGCCTCCGTGGCACCAGTGGTGACCAGCACCTCGTCCGCGGGCCGGTACTCCAGCCCGTACCGCGTGCGCTGGTGCTCGGCGACCGCCTCGCGCAGCGCCGGGAAGCCGGCCGCGGGCGGGTACTGGTTGCTGCCCGCGAGGACCGCCGCCGCGACGTCCTTCAGCAGGACGGCCGGGCTGTCCAGCTCGGGGACGCCCTGGCCGAGGTTGACCGCGCCGGTGGCCCGCGCCAGTTCGGTCATCTCCGTGAAGACCGACGTGCCCATGTCCCGCACCCGCGCCGCCGGGTTCCAGTCCGTCTGCATGCGTTCCCGCTTTCCCGAGTCCGTCAATGATTGTTCGAGGCGTCCGTCGTGCCGTCTGTTCCGTTGTGGCACCGCCCAGTTGAAGGCCGGGGGTCCGTGCCGCGGGTGGTGCGGGGCTCACGATAGGCGCGGGCCGCGCGGGAGCGCACGGGCGCCCAGCACAGGTCTCCTCCCGGCGCCGCGCCGACACGCAGCAGTGCCGCCGAGCGGGTGGAAGGCACACCGCGTACGGGCGTTCCGTCTCGCGCGCGCGAGACGCGAGCCGCATGGTCGGTATGCCGGGGCGCCTGCCGTCCCGCGTGCTCACCCCCGCCGCGCCCGCACCGGAGGTGCCCCCGTGTCCGCCGACACCGCCGTGCCCGTACGAGGCCAGCAGCCGCGGCCCACCGCCCGCGACAGCCGTACCCGCCTGCTCGAACGGGTCCGGGCCGCGCTGCGGCGGGCCGCACCCGCGCTCGCGCTCTACGCCGCCGCCCGGCTGACCGGGATGTCGGTGATGGCCGGTTGGGCGTGGTGGACCGGACGGCATCCGCGCGGACTGCTCGGCCACTCCTGGGACGGCATCTGGTACGCCGCCATCGCGCGCAACGGCTACGGCCTGTCCGTCCCCTCCTCCCACAGCCCCGGGGTGGTCTTCAACGACCTGGCGTTCTTCCCGCTCTTCCCCGGCCTCGTCCGGCTGGTGGCGGCCCTGCTGCCGGTCGGGGTCGTCAGCGCCGGGCTGATCGTCGCCTGGACCGCGGCCGGGGTCGCGGCCTGGGGCATCTACGCGGTCGGGGAGCGGCTGCACGGGCAGCGGGTGGGCACGCTGCTCGTCCTGCTGTGGGGGCTGCTGCCGCACGCGATCGTGCAGTCGATGGCGTACACCGAGACGCTGATGACCGCGTTCGCCGCGTGGGCGCTGTTCGCGGCGGTCACCGGCCGGCCGCTGTGGGCCGGGGCGCTGGCCCTGCTGGCCGGGCTGTCGCGGCCCAACGCCATCGCGGTGGCCGCCGCCGTCGCCCTGACGGCGGTGCTCGCGGTGTGCCGGGACCCGCGGGCCCGTGCGGACTGGCGGGTGTGGGCGGGCGCGGCGCTCGCCCCGCTGGGCTGGTGCGGCTATGTCACCTGGGCGGGGTGGCGCTTCGGGGGCGGGCCGTTCGGTTACTTCGAGGTGCAGCGGCTGTGGGGGTCGCGCTTCGACTTCGGGGCGGACGCCTGGCGGTTCATCCGGCACCTGTTCGTCGCCCGGGACTACATGGCGTACTACGTGACCGTGGCGGTCCTCGCGCTGGCCCTGATCGCGCTGGTCCTGCTCGCCCTGGACCGGCCGCCGACGGCGGTGCTCGTCTACGCGCTGGTGCTCGTCGTCATCGCGGTCGGCGGCTCCAGCTACTTCGCCTCCAAGCCGCGCTTCCTGCTGCCCGCGTTCCCGCTGCTGCTCCCGGCGGCGGTGACGATGGCCAGAGCCCGGCCGCGCACCGTCGTCGTGACGGTCGGCGCGCTGGCCGGGCTCTCGTTCTTCTACGGGACGTATCTGCTGACGGTCGCCCGCATTCCCATGTGACGCGCGTCGCCCCCTGTGCGGAGCGCGGCGCGCGCCGGGGTCACCGGCCGGCTCAGGCCTCGTCGTCGCCCGGCTTCTCGTCACCGGACTCGACGTCGGCCTCCAGGCCGAGCGCCTCGACGAGCCACTTGTCGAACTCGATCGAGGCCCGCACCCAGCTGACCGTGCTGGAGACGAAGTGCTCCAGCGACACACCGACGCCGATCAGCATCTGCGCCTCGCCGATGAGGCGGACGCCGCCGTCGTCGTTGGTGTGCGTGTACACCTTCGGCCACAGGGTGCGGCGGTTCCAGTCGTCGATGACCTCGAGGAGCTGGGCCTTCTCCTCGATGCCGTGCGGCCGGTCGTAGAAGGTCCGGACGGAGAAGACTTGCTGCTCCTCCTCGCCGCGGAACATGAAGTACGTGCGGAACTGCTCCCACGGCGCGGCGAGGTCGCCCTCGTCGTCGACGACGTACTTCAGCTCCATCTGCTCGAGGAGCTGCTTGACCAGGTCCTGGTCGGGGATGACGGGGCCAGTCGGGCCCGCCTCCTGCGGTTCGGGCTGGCCCCCGAAATTCGGAATCGAGGACGGGTCGATGCTCACCGTGAATTTCCCTTCGTACGGTTCTTGCCATCCTCCCCCACACCCGCCCCGTCACCGCAACCCCGTCAGCCCCCCGATCCTGTCGTGGCGGCCGAGGTGACGGTCAGTGCGGAGCCGTCCGGGGCGAGGTCGACCCGGACGGTGTCACCGTCGCGGACGTCCCCGGCGAGGATCGCCCGGGCGAGCCGGTCACCGATGGCGGTCTGGATCAGGCGCCGCAGCGGGCGGGCGCCGTAGCTCGGATCGGGCGCGGCGGCGTCCGGCGCGGCCGGATCGTGCCCGAGGGCGGCGAGCCAGCGCAGCGCGGCGTCGGTCACGTCCAGGGTAAGTCGCCGGTCGGTGAGACGACGCTGGAGAAGACCGATCTGGAGGCGGGCGATCCGCTCCAGCTCGTCCGTCCCCAGGGTGTGGAAGACCACCAGGTCGTCGAGGCGGTTGAGGAACTCCGGCCGGAAGGAGGACCGGACCGTCTCCAGGACCTTCGTCTTCTTCTGGTCGTCCTTGAGCAGCGGATCCACCAGATAGGAGGAACCGAGGTTGGAGGTCAGGATCAGGATGGTGTTCCGGAAGTCGACCGTCCGGCCCTGTCCGTCGGTGAGCCGGCCGTCGTCGAGGACCTGGAGCAGGACGTCGAAGACCTCGTGGTGGGCCTTCTCCACCTCGTCCAGGAGCACGACCGTGTACGGGCGCCGGCGCACCGCCTCGGTGAGCTGGCCGCCCTCCTCGTAGCCCACGTAGCCGGGCGGCGCGCCGACCAGCCGGGCGACGGAGTGCTTCTCGCCGTACTCGCTCATGTCGATGCGGGTCATGGCCCGCTCGTCGTCGAAGAGGAAGTCGGCGAGCGCCTTGGCCAGCTCGGTCTTGCCGACGCCGGTCGGGCCGAGGAAGAGGAACGAGCCGGTCGGCCGGTCGGGGTCGGCGATGCCGGCCCGCGAGCGGCGCACCGCGTCGGAGACGGCCCGTACGGCCTCGCTCTGGCCGATCAGCCGACGGCCGAGCTCCTCCTCCATGCGCAGCAGCTTCTGGGTCTCGCCCTCCAGCAGACGGCCGGCCGGAATGCCCGTCCAGGAGGCGACGACGTCGGCGATGTCGTCCGGGCCGACCTCCTCCTTGACCATGAGGTCCTTGGCGGCCGCTTCCTGTTCCGCCTCCGCTTCGGCCTCGGCGGCCTCCTCCAGCTCGCGCTCCACGGCCGGGATCTCGCCGTACAGCAGCTTGGAGGCGGCGTCGAAGTCGCCGTCGCGCTGGGCGCGCTCGGCCTGGCCGCGCAGGTCGTCCAGGCGCTCCTTCAGCTCACCGACGCGGTTGAGGGACTGCTTCTCCTTCTCCCAGCGCGCGGTGAGGCCGCGCAGCTCCTCCTCCTTGTCGGCGAGGTCGCGGCGGAGCTTCTCCAGCCGCTGCATGGAGCCGGGGTCGGTCTCGTTGTCGATCGCCAGCTCCTCCATCTTCAGCCGGTCGACCGCGCGCTGCAGCTCGTCGATCTCGACGGGCGAGGAGTCGATCTCCATGCGCAGCCGGGACGCGGCCTCGTCGACCAGGTCGATGGCCTTGTCGGGCAGGAAGCGGGAGGTGATGTAGCGGTCGGAGAGGGTGGCGGCGGCGACCAGGGCGGAGTCCGCGATCTGCACCTTGTGGTGCGCCTCGTACCGGCCCTTGAGTCCGCGCAGGATCGCGATGGAGTCCTCGACGGACGGCTCGGCGACCAGCACCTGCTGGAAGCGGCGCTCCAGCGCCGCGTCCTTCTCGATGCGCTCGCGGTACTCGTCGAGCGTCGTCGCGCCGACCATCCGCAGCTCGCCGCGGGCCAGCATGGGCTTGAGCATGTTGCCCGCGTCCATGGCGGAGTCGCCGCCGGCGCCCGCGCCGACGACGGTGTGCAGCTCGTCGATGAAGGTGATGATCTGGCCGTCGCTGGACTTGATCTCGGCGAGGACGGTCTTCAGCCGCTCCTCGAACTCACCGCGGTACTTCGCGCCCGCGACCATCGCACCGAGGTCGAGCGAGACGAGCCGCTTGTTCTTCAGCGACTCGGGCACGTCGCCCTTCACTATCCGCTGCGCGAGGCCCTCCACGACGGCGGTCTTGCCGACGCCGGGCTCGCCGATGAGCACCGGGTTGTTCTTCGTCCGGCGCGAGAGCACCTGGACCACGCGACGGATCTCCTGGTCCCGGCCGATGACCGGGTCGAGCTTGCCCTCGCGCGCGGCCGCCGTGAAGTCCGTACCGAACTTCTCCAGTGCCTTGTACGTGCCTTCCGGATCCGGAGTCGTCACTCGCTGTCCGCCCCTCGCGGTCTCGAACGCGTCCAGCAGCCTCTTGGCCGTGGCGCCCTGCTGTGCCAGCAGCTCCCCGGTCCGGCCGCCCTTGGCGGCGAGCCCGATGAGCAGGTGTTCGGTGGAGATGTAGGCGTCGCCCAGCTCGCGGGCGCGCTGCGAGGCGTCCGCGATCACGGCCAGCAGCTCCCGGTCGGGCTGCGGCGGCGACACCGTGGAACCCTGCACGCTCGGCAGGGCGCCGAGCTGGCGCTCCGCCCCGGACCGCAGCGCCGCGGCGTCGGCCTCGACGGCGACGAGCAGGTCCATGATGTTCTCGTTGTCCTCGCCCGCGAGCAGCGCGAGCAGCAGGTGCGCGGGCGTGAGGTCCGCGTGACCGGCGGTCACGGCCCGCTCATGGGCGCGGCTGAGCGCCTCCTGGCTCCTGTTGGTCAGCTCGGCATCCACGACTCGGACTCCTCCTCGGTGCGATTCCTTGTGCGCTGCTGCGTTCGATCCTGCTTGAGGAAACGTGCAATAAGTTGAGCCTATTCCACTCAACCTTGATTGTGCCAGGCAGCCGCCGGAAAAGGCCCGCCCGGTCGGCCCGGTCCAGGGCTTCCGCGCCTGGCCCCGGTGATGCAGGATCTTGCCCAGGCGTTCCCCCCACCCCCTGCGCCACCACCGGACAGCTAGGACTCTTCCCATGCTCCGACCCCTGGGGGCGGCCCGCCCCTTCACCCGCGCGACCACCGGCGCGGCCTTACTGACACTCGCCACGACGGTCGGCCTGGGCCTGTCGCTCCCGACGGCATCGGCGTCACCCGGCACCGGCCCGAACCCCTGCGGCCCGACGGCCCGACCCACGTCCGCGCCGACACCCGTGCCGACGCCCGTGCCGACGTCCAGGCCTACGTTGCCGCCCACATCCGGGCCCACCTCCGTGCCGACGACGGCACCGCGACCGACTCCGACGAGTGCCGCGACGGCGGCTCCGACGACCGGCCCGACGTCGCGGGCGACACCACAGCCGACGTTCCTGACGGTATCGGCGACGTCGTGGCCGGACCCGACGGTGGGCCCGACGACGGGCCCGACGGTCGTCCCCACGGCCCGCCCGACGGCGGGTCCGACGCCCGGCCCGACGGCGATACCCACACCCCGCCCGACGACCGTCCCCACGGCCGTCCCCACGGCCGTACCGACGTGCCGACCGACACCACGACCGACGAGCAGCCCGATACCGAGCACCGTCCCGACGCCGGGGACGACGGCGAGGCCTACGCCGGCCCCGACCCTCCCGCCCACCTCCGGACCGGCACCGAGCCAGCCCCCGGCGAACTGATGTCCACCGCGCACTCTTCCTAGTGAACCCTCGGTGGCCCGCCACCCGCCCACGCGGCGGCGGGCCACACTGGCCTCCGACCGCAAAGGGGGTGCAGCATGACGGCTATGGCACACGAGCCGACGCCCACGCAGGAAGAGCTCCTCCTGGAGAGCTTTCTGGCCCTGAAGACCCCTGAAGGCTTCAAGGCCGAGCTCATCGAGGGGGAGATCATCGTGTCACCGGCTCCGGATGGCGAGCATGAGGATTATCTGAGCACTGTCATCCGACAGGTGCTGCGGGAGTCGCGCGTCGACATGGACTGCTCGGGCAACAAAGGCCTGCTGATGCCCAGCGGAGGCAGGTGCCCCAAGAATCACGTCATCCCCGACGCCACCTTCGCTCCACGCGAGCTGCGCCTGTTCCGGGGAGCCCCGTCCTGGATGCCCTGTGACGGGGTGGCCATGGTGGTCGAGGTGACCAGCACCAAGCCGGACGGGGACCGGGTCGCCAAGCGCCACTGCTACGCCCGCGCCGGGATTCCGCTGTATCTCCTCATCGACCGCGACCAGGAGACCGTCACCCTGCACAGTGACCCGTCAGCGGCGGACTATGCGGAGGTGCACTCCACCGCCTACGGCAAGCCGCTCGCCCTCCCCGCCCCCTTCTCCTTCGTCCTGGAAACGGCCGACTTCGCCTGAGGTCCACGAACTACGCTTCCCGCATGGCCCACGACCTCCGGAACCTCTCCCCCGCGTACCTCGACTTCTGGCGCGAGTACCACCTCTGCACGCTCACCACCCACCGCTCGGACGGCACCCCGCACGTCGTCCCGGTGGGCGTCACGTACGACCCCGAGGCCGGCGTGGCCCGGGTCATCACCCGCAAGACCAGCACCAAGGTCGCCAACGTCCAGGCCCGCGGTGCCGAGGGCGCGTACGTCGCGGTCTGCCAGCTGGACCGGGGGCGTTGGGCGACGCTGGAGGGACGCGCGGTGGTGCGGACCGAGGCCGAGGTCGTCGCGGACGCCGTCGCCCGCTACGCCGAGCGCTACGGCCGTACGCCGAGCCCCAACCCCGACCGGGTCGTCATCGAGATCACGGTCACCCGGGCCATGGGCCGGGCCTGACCCACCGGTCGCACCGGACATGCGCGAGGGCCGGCGGAACAGAAAAATTCCGCCGGCCCTCGCAAGGCATCCGCCCGGTGTCCCGGGGGTACCCGCTAGTCCGAGCCCTGCCGCCGCGGCCGCCAGACGACCAGCGCGCTGGTCTGCTGCACGTCCTGGTACGGGACCAGGTCACGGCGGTAGGAGGCATGCACCGCGGCCTCGCGCTGCTGCATGGCCGTGGCCGCGCCCTCGACCATCGACTGGAGCTCGGCGGCGCGCGCCTTGAGCGCCGCCACCTGGTTCTCCAGCTCGATGATGCGCTTGATGCCGGCCAGGTTGATGCCCTCGTCCTGGCTGAGCTGCTGCACCTGGCGCAGCAGCTCGATGTCGCGCGCCGAATAGCGCCGGCCGCGCCCGGCCGTGCGGTCCGGGGAGACCAGGCCGAGGCGGTCGTACTGGCGCAGCGTCTGCGGGTGGAGGCCCGAGAGCTGAGCCGCGACGGAGATGACGTAGACCGGCGACTCGTCGGTCAGCTGATACGGCTGGGCTGGTTCGAAACGTCGTCGGCGGCCGTCCATCTCAAGCTCCCTTCGCGGCCTGGAACAGCTCCGCCCGAGGGTCCTCGTCCGCCGTCGCGTCGCGGTAGGCCTCCAGGGCCTCCCGCGCCTTGTCGTCGAGATCCTTGGGCACGGCGACCTCGACGGTGACCAGCAGGTCGCCGCGGGTGCCGTCCTTGCGCACCGCGCCCTTGCCGCGGGCGCGCATCGTCCGGCCGTTGGGTGTGCCGGCCGGCAGCTTGAGGGTAACCGGAGGGCCCCCGAGGGTGGGCACCTTCACCTCGCCGCCGAGCGTCGCCTCCACGTAGGAGATCGGCACGGTGACGGTGAGGTTGTCGTCCTTGCGCCCGAAGACCGGGTGCGTGCCGACGTGCACCACGACGTACAGATCACCGGCCGGCCCGCCGCGCTCGCCCGGGGCGCCCTTGCCGCGCAGCCGGATCCGCTGCCCGTCGGAGACACCCGAGGGGATGCGGACCTGCATGGTGCGGGAGGACTTGGCGCGCCCACTGCCCTTGCACACGTCGCAAGGGTTCTCGGGGATCAGCCCGCGGCCCTTGCAGTCGGGGCAGGGGTCGGTCAGCGAGAAGCCGCCGCCCGTGCCGTGGGAGACCTGTCCGGTGCCGACGCAGGTCGGGCAGACCCGCGGCGTGCCGTTCTTGTCGCCCGTGCCGGAGCACGCTTTGCAGGCGGCCGAGGAGGACATCCGCAGCGGGACCGTGGCCCCGTCCACCGCCTCGGTGAAGCTGAGCGTCACCTCGGACTCGATGTCCTGACCGCGCCGCGGCTGGGTACGGGTGCCCGAACCGCCGCGGTTGAAGAGGCCGCCGAAGACATCACCGAGGCCACCGCCGCCGCCGAAGCCGCCGGCACCCGCTCCGCCCTGGGCGCCCCCGAAGAGGTCGCCCAGGTCGAAGTTGAAGGAGCCGCCGCCCGCGCCGCCCGGGCCCGGGCGGTAGCCGCCGTTGCCGAACAGGGCGCGGGCCTCGTCGTACTCCTTGCGGCGCTTGGGGTCGGCGAGGACGTCGTTCGCCTCGGAGATCTCCTTGAAGCGGTCCTCGGCCTTGGCGTCGCCCTTGTTGGCGTCCGGGTGGTACTCGCGGGCGAGCTTCCGGTACGCCTTCTTGATCTCGGCCTCGGTGGCGTCCTTGGGCACGCCGAGGACCTTGTAGTAGTCCTTCTCGACGAAGTCCTTCGTGCTCATCCCCGGCGTCCCTCCTTCCGGTCCCCGCTGTCCGTCGTCACGTCAGGCACGTCAGCCCTTGTCAGGGCCACCGCTCTCCTCGGCCGCGTCCTCGTCGCCCTCGCCCTTCTGGGCGCCGGGCTGCGGCTCGGCCACGGCGACCCGCGCGGGGCGGATCGTCCGCTCGCCGATCCGATACCCCGGCTGCAGGATCTGCACGCACGTGGTCTCGGTGACGTCCGGCGCGTAGCTGTGCATCAGGGCCTCGTGCACCAGCGGGTCGAAGGGCTCGCCCTCCTTGCCGAACTGCTGCAGGCCCATCTTGGCGACGACCGTCTCCAGCGATTCGGCGACGGACTTGAAGCCGCCGACCAGCTCGCCGTGGTCACGGGCGCGGCCGATGTCGTCGAGCGTGGGCAGGAGCTCGGACAGGAGGTTCGCGACCGCGATCTCCTTGACCGTGACCCGGTCCCGCTCCACCCGGCGACGGTAGTTCTGGTACTCGGCCTGGAGCCGCTGGAGGTCCGCGGTGCGCTCGGCGAGCGCGGAACGGGCCTGGTCCAGCTGCGCCGTGAGGGCCGCGTCAGCGCCCTCCTTGGCCTGGGCGTCCGGTCCTTCGGTCGGTGCGTCCCCAGCCGGGGCCTCCGGGCCCGCCGTGTCGGCGGACCCGGCGGCCTGCGCCGCATCGTCGGGGGCTGCGGCGTCGGAGGGGACGTCGGGCTTCTCCTCGAAGCCCGGGGTCTCCTCCGTCACGCGGCACCGTCCTTCTTGGGCTTCTCGTCGTCCACGATCTCGGCGTCGACGACGTCGTCCTCGGGCTTGGGCTGACCGGCGTCGGCACCGGGGGCACCCTCGGCGCCACCCGCGGCCTGGGCGTCGGCGTACATGGCCTGGCCGAGCTTCTGGCTGACCGCGGCGACCTTCTCGGTCGCGGTGCGGATCTCGGCCGTGTCCTCGCCCTTGAGCTTCTCCTTCAGCTCGCCGACGGCGGTCTCGACCTCGGTCTTGACGTCGGCCGGGACCTTCTCCTCGTTGTCCTTGAGGAACTTCTCGGTCTGGTAGACGAGCTGCTCGGCCTGGTTGCGGGTCTCGGCGGCCTCGCGGCGGCGGTGGTCCTCCTCCGCGTACTGCTCGGCCTCCTGGCGCATCCGGTCGACCTCGTCCTTGGCGAGCGAGGAGCCGCCGGTGACGGTCATCTTCTGCTCCTTGCCCGTGCCGAGGTCCTTCGCGGTCACGTGCATGATGCCGTTGGCGTCGATGTCGAAGGTGACCTCGATCTGCGGGACGCCACGCGGGGCCGGCGGCAGGCCGGTGAGCTCGAACATACCGAGCTTCTTGTTGTACGCCGCGATCTCGCGCTCGCCCTGGTAGACCTGGATCTGCACGGACGGCTGGTTGTCCTCGGCCGTCGTGAAGATCTCGGAGCGCTTGGTCGGGATCGTGGTGTTGCGCTCGATGAGCTTCGTCATGATGCCGCCCTTGGTCTCGATACCAAGCGACAGCGGGGTGACGTCGAGCAGCAGGACGTCCTTGACCTCGCCCTTGAGGACACCGGCCTGGAGGGCGGCACCGATGGCGACGACCTCGTCCGGGTTGACGCCCTTGTTGGCGTCCTGACCACCGGTGAGCTCCTTGACGAGCTCGGCGACGGCCGGCATACGGGTCGAGCCGCCGACGAGGACCACGTGGTCGATCTCGGACAGCGCGATGCCGGCGTCCTTGATGACGTTGTGGAACGGGGTCTTGCAGCGGTCGAGCAGGTCCGCGGTCAGCTGCTGGAACTGGGCGCGGGTGAGCTTCTCGTCCAGGTGCAGCGGGCCCTCGGCGGACGCCGTGATGTAGGGCAGGTTGATCGAGGTCTCGGTGGACGAGGACAGCTCGATCTTCGCCTTCTCAGCGGCCTCGCGGAGGCGCTGGAGGGCCATCTTGTCCTTGGACAGGTCGACGCCGTGGCCGTTGGCGAACTGCTTGACCAGGTAGTCGACGACGCGCTGGTCCCAGTCGTCACCACCGAGGTGGTTGTCACCGTTGGTGGCCTTCACCTCGACGACGCCGTCGCCGATCTCGAGCAGCGAGACGTCGAAGGTGCCGCCACCGAGGTCGAAGACCAGAATGGTCTGGTCGTCCTTGTCGAGGCCGTAGGCCAGGGCGGCGGCGGTCGGCTCGTTGACAATACGCAGGACGTTGAGGCCCGCGATCTCACCGGCCTCCTTGGTCGCCTGACGCTCGGAGTCGTTGAAGTACGCCGGGACGGTGATGACCGCGTCGACGACCTTCTCACCCAGGTAAGCCTCGGCGTCACGCTTCAGCTTCTGCAGGATGAAGGCGCTCATCTGCTGCGGGTTGAAGTCCTTGCCATCGATGTTGATCTTCCAGTCGGTGCCCATGTGGCGCTTGACCGACCGGATGGTCCTGTCGACGTTGGTGACGGCCTGGCGCTTGGCGACCTCGCCGACCAGCACCTCACCGTTCTTCGCGAAGGCGACGACGGACGGCGTGGTCCTGGCGCCCTCGGCGTTGGTGATGACGGTGGGCTCACCGCCTTCGAGAACACTGACGACGGAGTTCGTCGTACCCAGGTCGATGCCGACCGCACGTGCCATGTCAATTCCTCCAGCCGACTTGAGTGGAACAGACTCAAGAGTGCAACACGACGGCAAACCTGTCAACGGACCTGAGTCGGCCCCACTCAACTTTTATGTCAGGCTTACCGTCACTCGCGGGCGGTGGGGAGACGCGGCGGGACGGGGAAGGGTTGCCTGGGCGATGCAGATCACCGGCACGTCAGGTTCATGCACGGCCGAATCCTGGGTAATCTCGGCTGGGACTGGATAAGTTACTGCTTAGTAATTCGCTCTCCACAAGCTCTGGCAGGTTCGAGGAGCCACCCATGCAACTCGCCGCGATCATCGTGTCGCTGGTCCTAATCGCGGTCGGTGTTGCGCTGCTCGGCCGCGCCGTCGCGCAGTTCGTCCGATACTTCCGGCTCGGCGCGCCGGTCCCCGCGGGGACCCGAACCGACGAGCCGGTCACGCGCACGGTCACCGTGGCCAAGGAATTCCTCGGCCACACCCGTATGAACAAGTGGGGCGTCGTCGGCGTCGCGCACTGGTTCGTGGCCGTCGGCTTCTTCTCGCTGCTGCTGACGATCGTCAACGCCATCGGCCAGCTCTTCCAGGCCGACTGGCTGATCCCCGTCATCGGCGACTGGCTGCCGTGGGAGATCTTCGTCGAGTTCCTCGGTCTGATGACGACGCTCGGCATCCTCGCCCTGATCGTCATCCGGCAGCTGAGCAAGCCCGGCAAGGCGGGCCGCAAGTCCCGCTTCGCGGGCTCCAACTTCCGCCAGGCGTACTTCGTCGAGGCCGTCATCCTCATCGTCGGCGTCTGCATCATGACGCTGCACGCCCTGGAGGGCGTCCAGCACGGCGTGGACAGCTACGACGCCGGGTACTTCGCCTCGTACCCGCTGGTCCTGGCCTTCAAGGGCCTGAGCCTCACCGCCGTGCAGAACCTGACGTACCTCTTCGCGATGATCAAGATCGCGACGTCGTTCACCTGGATGATCACGGTCTCGCTGAACATCGACATGGGCGTGGCCTGGCACCGCTTCCTCGCCTTCCCCAACATCTGGTTCAAGCGCGAGTCGAGCGGCGACGTCGCCCTCGGCGCGCTGCTGCCGATGGTCAGCGACGGCAAGCCGATCGACTTCGAGGACCCGGGCGAGGACGACCAGTTCGGCGTCTCCCAGGTCGAGCACTTCTCCTGGAAGGGCCTCCTCGACTTCTCCACCTGCACCGAGTGCGGCCGCTGCCAGTCGCAGTGCCCCGCCTGGAACACCGGCAAGCCGCTGTCGCCGAAGCTGCTGATCATGGCGCTGCGCGACCACTCGCACGCCAAGGCGCCCTACCTGCTCGCGGGCGGCGGCAAGACCGCCGAGGGCGAGGAGAAGGCCACCGAGGAGCAGCTGAAGGACGTTCCGGCCGCCGCGCTGGCGGAGGCCGAGCGCCCGCTGATCGGCACCCTCGAGGAGAACGGTGTCATCGACCCGGACGTCCTGTGGTCCTGCACCACCTGCGGCGCCTGTGTCGAGCAGTGCCCGGTCGACATCGAGCACGTCGACCACATCGTCGACATGCGCCGCTACCAGGTGATGATCGAGAGCTCCTTCCCGTCCGAGGCGGGCACGATGCTCAAGAACCTGGAGAAGAAGGGCAACCCCTGGGGCCTGGCCAAGAAGCAGCGACTGGCCTGGACGAAGGAGGTCGACTTCGAGGTCCCGGTCGTCGGCAAGGACATCGAGGACCTCACCGAGGTCGACTACCTCTACTGGGTCGGCTGCGCCGGCGCCCTGGAGGACCGCGCCAAGAAGACCACCAAGGCCTTCGCGGAGCTGCTGCACATCGCGGGCGTGAAGTTCGCGATCATGGGCGGCGACGAGGCCTGCACCGGTGACTCGGCCCGCCGCCTGGGCAACGAGTTCCTCTTCCAGCAGCTCGGCCAGCAGAACGTCGAGATGCTGAACATGGCGTTCGGCGAGGACAGCGACGACGAGTCGACGAAGAAGCCGAAGAACAAGAAGCGGATCGTCGCGACCTGCCCGCACTGCTTCAACACGATCGCGAACGAGTACCCCCAGCTGGGCGGCGAGTTCGAGGTCATCCACCACACGCAGCTGCTCCAGCACCTCATCGACGAAGGCAAGCTGGTCCCGGTCACCCCGGTCGAGGGTCTGATCACCTACCACGACCCCTGCTACCTGGGCCGGCACAACAAGGTCTACACGCCGCCGCGCGAGATCATCGCGAAGGTGCCGGGCCTGCGCAACGAGGAGATGCACCGCCACAAGGAGCGCGGCTTCTGCTGTGGCGCCGGTGGTGCGCGCATGTGGATGGAAGAGCGCATCGGCAAGCGCATCAACAACGAGCGTGTCGACGAGGCGCTGTCCCTCAACCCGGACATCGTCTCCACCGCCTGCCCCTTCTGCCTCGTCATGCTGACCGACTCGGTCAACGGCAAGAAGAACGACGGCAAGGCGAAGGAGTCGATCCAGGTCGTCGACGTCGCCCAGCTGCTGCTGGAGTCGGTGAAGACGCCGGAGGAACCGGCCGACGACGGCGAGCCCGTCTCCGAGCCGGAGCCCGAACCGGCGAAGTAGCCGCCTGGTACTCGTGCGGTCCTTGTGCCGCCCTTGTGCCGCCCTTGTGTGAACGGCCGGTCCCCCGCGCAGTGCGGGGGACCGGCCGTTGCCGCGTACGGCTCCTGACGGCCCGTCCGGCGGCGGTGGACACGGCCGTCGCAGTCCTCACGACGTAGGCCACAGGTACCGCACCGGGCGGCGAAACCCTCCCGCCGTCCCAGCCGCCCCTGGGCTTTCCCCTAAGGGATGTCACAGCTCGGCCGCAAAGACTGCCCGGTTCCCCCGGGCCCGGCTCCACGGGCTCTCCGGAGCGGGTACGTTCGAAGCGTGGCTGGATTCAGGATGGGAAGCGGACGGGACGCGCACGGCACCCGCCCCGCGCAGCAAGGACAGCGCCTCGGGCAGCAGGCCCCGTACGGCGCCCCCGGCGGCATGCCCGGGGGCGGCGCGGGCGCGCCCGGCGGGCAGCAGTGGCAGCAGCACGGCGGGCACGGTGAGCCGGAGTACTTCGGGGGCGGTGGCGGTCAGCAGGGCGGCCCGTACGGTCAGCACGACCCGTACGGCCGGCAGGCCCCCCAGGACCCGTACTACGGGCAGCACGCCCCTCAGCCGGGCCCGACGGCCGACAATCCGGGCCACACCCAGCAGTTCAGCGTCGGCGACGCGGACGCGTACGGCCACCAGGCCCCCTACGGCCCGTACGGCGACGACGGCTACGGCAACGGCTCGTACGACAACGGCTCCTACGACGACGGCGCGACCTACCGTGCCGGCCAGGCGCCCGTCCCGCCCGTGGGCCCGCGGCTGCACTGGAAGGAGCTGCTGACGGGCATAGTCCTGCGCCCGTCCGCCACCTTCTGGCAGATGCGCGACCACGCCATGTGGGCCCCGGCCCTGATCGTCACCTTCATCTACGGCCTGCTCGCGGTCTTCGGCTTCGACAAGGCCCGCGCGGACGTGTTGAACGCCACACTCTCCAACAGCATCCCGTGGGTCCTGATCACCGGCGTCGTCGTGGTGGTCTCCGGCATGATCCTCGGCGCGGTCACCCACACCCTCGCCCGCCAGCTCGGCGGCGACGGCGAGTGGCAGCCGACCATCGGTCTGTCGATGCTGCTCATGTCGGTCACGGACGCGCCGCGGCTGCTCTTCGCGATGTTCCTGGGCGGCGACAGCCCGTTCGTCCAGGTGGTGGGCTGGGCGACCTGGCTGGTGGCGGGCGCGCTGTTCACCTCGATGGTGAGCAAGTCGCACGATCTGCCGTGGCCGAAGGCGTTGGGCGCGTCGGCGATCCAGCTGATCGCCCTGCTGTCGATCATCAAGCTGGGCACGCTGTAGACCGGCCGGCTACGACAAGGGCCCCGGCCCGCGCTGCGAGCGCGGGCCGGGGCCCTTGTCGTTGAGGAGTGCCGCTTACGCGTCGAGGACCTGGCCCTCACGACGGACCACCGGGGGCTCGACGCTCCACGGGAAGTTGATCCACTCGTCGGTGCGCTTCCACACGTACTCGCACTTCACCAGCGAGTGCGCCTTCTCGTAGATCACGGCGCTGCGGACCTCGGCGACGTGGTCGAGGCAGAAGTCGTGCACCAGCTTCAGCGTCTTGCCGGTGTCGGCGACGTCGTCCGCGATCAGCACCTTCTTGTTGGAGAAGTCGATCGCGTTGGGCACCGGGGCGAGCATGACCGGCATCTCGAGCGTGGCACCCACACCGGTGTAGAACTCGACGTTCACCAGGTGGATGTTCTTGCAGTCCAGCGCGTACGCCAGCCCACCCGCGACGAAGACACCGCCGCGCGCGATGGAGAGGATTATGTCCGGCTCGTAGCCGTCGTCCGCGATGGTCTGCGCCAGCTCACGGATGGCCTCCCCGAAGATCGGGTAGGTCAGGTTCTCGCGGATGTCACTCACTGTTCGCTCTTCGCCTTGTTCTGCGTCAGACCTGGGTGCGGTGGAAGTTCTGGAAGGACCGCGAGGGCGTCGGCCCGCGCTGGCCCTGGTAGCGGGAGCCGTGCTTGGCGGATCCGTACGGGTGCTCCACGGGTGAGGTCAGCCGGAACATGCACAGCTGCCCGATCTTCATCCCCGGCCACAGCTTGATCGGCAGCGTGGCCATGTTCGACAGCTCCAGCGTCACGTGCCCGGAGAAACCCGGGTCGATGAAGCCGGCAGTGGAGTGCGTCAGCAGGCCGAGCCGGCCGAGGCTGGACTTGCCCTCCAGCCGCGAGGCCACGTCGTCGGGGAGCGTGATGACCTCGTACGTCGAGGCGAGCACGAACTCACCCGGGTGCAGGATGAACGCCTCGTCGCCCTCCGGCACCACCTCGCGCGTGAGGTCCGCCTGCTCGACGGCGGGATCGATGTGCGGGTACCGGTGGTTCTCGAACACCCGGAAGTAGCGGTCCAGACGCACGTCGATGCTCGACGGCTGCACCATCGATTCGTCGAATGGGTCGATCCGCACCCGGCCTGCGTCGATCTCGGTCCGGATGTCCTTGTCTGAGAGAAGCACGGGTCGAGGATACGCGGAGAAGCCGGGCAACGCGGGCCCGGTCCGATCCGGACCGGGCCCGCGCGCCGCCTCACCCCTTCTGAACTCCCACCGGCACGGAATGCCGGAGCCGGGCACAGCGCGGGCAACGCAGCAGCCGCGCGGGGCCGAGCCGGCCGGGACCGAGGTTCTGCATCGGGAACGAAGCGGTGCTGAACACGTGCCCTTCGGCACAACGAACGACGGTGCGCTCCATCGAGCTCCCTTTCCCCATGGCGGCACTCACTGCGTGCCCCCGCACAACACGAAAGACAAAAGCCACATTAGGGGATCTAAGGGGCGGGCTCGCACGCGGCACTCCCGTACCCGCACCACGACTTCCGGCGCCCCCACGGTACGCCCCAACTCCCGCCCCCCGCGCCCGCATCCCCACCCTGGCCGACCACGGCCCCCCGGAGCCCGCCCACAACGAGAAGACCCCACGGTCTATGCACCGGGGGGTCTCGATGGGGTAGAGTGTGCGACGATGCGACGCCTTGCAAACGGGCGTCCTCGCGGGTGTAGTTTAATGGTAGAACATGAGCTTCCCAAGCTCAGAGCGCGAGTTCGATTCTCGTCACCCGCTCCATTCAGAAAGCCCCAGGCCCCCGGCCCGGGGCTTCTTTGTTGTCTCCTTCTGCGGCCGTCGCCCACATGACGCGCACATGGGCCCCGACTACTAGGTGGCGGGCAGTTGGTATGCCAGGACATACGTGTCGGCGGCCATGACGGTGTCGCAGACCTCGACGGCGCGCCCCTCCGTGTCGTACGCGGTCCGGATCAGGTGGATGACCGGAACACCCGAGGCGAGTTGCAGGGTCTTGACCTCGGAGGGGGTGGGCATCCGGGCACGAACCTCCTCGTCGAAGTGGTCCAGACGGTGGCCGAGTTCCTCGAGGCGGGCATAAATGCCACCGGGCCCGGGGTTGGGCTCGGCGATCGGAGTGTTCCGCGCGAGGTCGAGCGGGATGTACGAGACGGCGAACTCCACCGGGCGGTGGTCGAGCAGGTAGCGGCGCCGACGGGCCAGCACAGGGCGAGGCGAGCCGAGACGGGCGGAAATATCCTGGGCGGGCCGCTCCTCACTCACCTCCAGGCTGTCGACCTCGGGGCGGCTCCCGGCGGCTTCGGCTTCGACCGTGAAGGCCGACTTGCCCTGCTCGCGGTGCCGGCGGGCGAAGCGGTCGGAGGCGAGACGGCGAACAGGAGGGCGAGGACGGACGAAGACGCCCTTGCCGTGCTCGGATAGCACCAGACCCTCGCCCTGGAGGATCGACAACGAATGGCGCACGGTCATCCGTGAGACGGCATAGTGCTCCACCAACTCGGACTCGGAAGGCAACTTGCCGCCTTCAAGGAAGCGGCCCTTGTCGATGGCGTCACGCAATTGGTCAGCAATCTGGCGAAACACCGCCCGATCACTCGTGGGATCCAGCGCACCGAGGAGACCGGAAGGAAGAGAGGCCATCTGTACTCCTTTAGATATCTAGACAAGTGGCTGAGCCGCGTTGCTACGGTGGAGCCTAGTCAGCCAAAGGGGACCAGGAACGTGAGCACCGAGCGTCCGCACTCCGTGAGCGTGGCCGGGGTCATCGTCGATGACTGCGGGCGAGCCCTGCTGATCAAGCGGCGGGACAACGGCCAGTGGGAGCCGCCCGGTGGCGTCCTTGAGGCCGGAGAGACCATCCCCGATGCCCTGGAGCGCGAGGTCCTCGAAGAGACCGGAATCAAGATCGCGACTCCGGCCGCGCTGACTGGCGTCTACAAGAACATGACGGGCTTGATCGTCTCCCTCGTCTTCCGCTGCGAAGCGATCGACGGGGACCCGACCACGGGCGCCGAGACCCGCGCTTTGCGCTGGGCGACGCGCGATGAAGTCATCGAGCTTGCCGACGAGGCGTACGCCATACGCGTCCTGGACGCCTTGGACGCGGCTTCCCCGCCAGCCGTCCGGGCCCACGACGGCGTGAAACTCGTCTAGCTGAAATCCACTACCCATGGCGGCCCACCAGCGTAAAGGAACTTGTATGGATGAGTATACGAGTAGAGTCCGAGCTTGGGGGCTCACTTGCCCAGGTTCACCGGAAGAGGTCGGCCGGGCCCGACGCTGGGCGCGCGACATCCTGGGCGACTGTCCCTGCACCGAGGACGCCACCCTGATCGTGAGCGAGCTGAGCAGCAACGCCGTGACGCACACCGCGAGCGGCAATGACGCGGGGCTCTTCCACATCACGCTCGCCCTGTCCGAGCGGGTGGTAGCCATCTCCGTCATGGACGCCGGCGGCTCGGCGACGGGCCCAAAAGTCGAGCACGCGAGGGCGGCGGATACCCATGGCCGTGGGCTCGCCCTGGTCTCGGTTCTCGCGGAGAACGTGGCCATCTGCCGGAACTCTCAGGGCTACACGGTGACCGCTGAGCTGCTGATGCCGCCGAAGAGCATGAGGGGTGCGCGATGACGGGCGCGGGGGCGGATTTGCGGTCCGGCTACTGGTGCGAGTGCACGACGTTCGCTCCCGGTTCGGGAGAAGCCGCGGAGCTTGTGGGGTCGTTCGACGCCGACAGCGTTTCTCAGGTGCTGGTGTGGATCCGCGTCGCAGTGCGGGAGATCGCGCCTGCCTTGGCCAAGGAGGCGGCGGAGGCGGCGCAAGAATGGATGGCGAGCGGCTGCCGCTCGACCCGGCAAGCCCTCATGGCCGGCCAGGCCGACACGCTGACCATCATCCATGGGCGCACGGTGATCACCTGGGCCGTCAGGCGCGTTCAGTTCCTACCGTGGGCCCACCGGGCGGGCGATCGCCTTCCCGAGTGCGCCGACCGGTTTACGGCGACCCCGATCAAGCACTTGAAGGCCAACCGCACCGAGCCAGCCTCTGAGTAACAACCTTCTCTACAGGTTCAAGGCGGCTCGCCGGGCCGCCGTTCCTGTCTTCGCCCCACGCCGACCCGGCGGCCCAGTCCGCTCGGCACGTCTACCCGCTGGTGCTCACGGGCGGCTATGGCCGCGCAGGCACGCGGGGGTTGGTCAACCGCCTCAGTTCGACGCCCGAGCGGCGACCGACTGCTGGAGCCACACAGAGCTCGAAGAGCTCGACCGCCGTCATGCCCCAGGCCCGGCCCGGGGCTTTGTTGTTATCCGCCCGGAGGTCGTCAGGCACGTCCCGGGCGCAGGTGGCGGGAGGCTGCCAGGCAGGAGGACAGCCACGTCATCTCCATCCGATTGATGATGAGGTTGTCGACGGTGATCAATCCCTCCAGTTCGCCGTCCACCCGGATCGAGTGGTCGCCGACGCGGCACATCTGCCAGTCCATGTCGCTGTGCCAGAGCCGGGCTGTCTTCTCGCCCGGGCGTTGGGCGAAGACGAGTTCTTCCGCGTACTCGTTCATGAAGTAGCCGACATAGTCCTTGCCGGTGATCTCACCACCACAGAGGCGGGCCAGGAGCGGCTCGATCGCTGGAGGGGTGTCGTTCATGCCGTGGGCTCCTCGTTCGGGTCGGGGTCCTGCCGTGCCGACGAGAGGGCCAGCATCCGGGCCGCCGAATCCAGCAGGGTCTCGTACGTGATCACTTCTATGCGTGCCGTGTGCGTGTTGTAGGTCCGCAACGTCTCCGCGATCTCCTGGGGCGCGATGCTCCCCTTCACATATCGCGGATGCCCGATCACGACCGTCGCCGAGGCCCTGCGCGTGTCGACGCCGTACTGCTCGAGGATGGACTGGCGGTTCTCGTCCATCACCCGGAGATAGTTCTGCGCCTGGGAGACTGCGTGGTGCGCCGGTGCGCCCAGCATCAGGTGACCGCTGGGCCGGATGACCAGGTCCTTGATGTTGGCGCGCTTGAGTTCCACCACGTGCAGGGATCCATCACCGCGCAGGAGCGGAATATCGAGAATGGTGTCCGGCGTGTACTGGCGGCGGGCAAGCTCGGCCACGTAGGCGCCACCGAAGATCCACTCCTGGTTCTTCAGACAGGCGTGGATAGCTCCCTCGGAGCTGTCAGGGTCGTCCACCGCCGCCCGCAGGGCCGAGAGGCCGGCCTGCCTGGCCTTCAGTTCGAGCAGTTGGGCCAGCAGTCCCGCGTCGGCGTCCGCCAGGACGTCGCTCATCATCCGAGCGGCCTCGGCAGAGGCAGGTCGGGGCAGGTTTCGGAGCACTATCTCCATGTGCCCGTACTCCTGGAGCCGCTTCAGGTACTTGGCGGACAGCTGGATGCCGCCCTCTCCGGCCCCGAGGCCCAGGTGGTCGGTGGACCGGGCGATGCCGTGAAAGAGGGCACGGACATCGGCGGCGGTCGCTTCGGGGTTCTCGTCGCACAGGGCATCCACGACAGCCACCGCGCGCTCGGCGCCCTCGGCGGCCATCCGCCGCATGAACTTCTCGCTGCGCTGCCGCGCTTCCTCGTCGTAGTAGTTCTCCAGGATCTCGAGGAAGAGTTCACCTCGGGCGTAGGCGGCGAAACGTTGAAAGCGCCGGGCGAGCTCGATGTCCTCGTGCAGGAGCGCCTCCTGGGCAACGTCCTCCAAGGCATCCACCAGTGGTCTGCCCTTGCCGTACGTCCTGCCCCCCATCATTCTCAACACCGCGTCGATGCGACGCCGTACGTCCACATGCTCGGTGAGTTCGTGTGCCGCCTGAACCATGTGTAAGAGCGTGGAACTGGATCGGAAATTCGCCATGCGGGGCACCCTAGAACCGGGCACTGACAACTACCTCCGGTCCGCGTGGCCGCCTGGCCCTCATCGAGGGTGCCGGGCCTCGACACCCCCAGCCCGGCAATCCGCGCCATGGGAGCAGAGCCTTGGTCGCACTCTTCTCAGAACCCATCACGAGGCGCGGACGTCGTGGCGCATACTTCGGTATGCTAGTCAGCATGTCCTCCACGACTCGTATCACCGTCACGCTACCCAGCGACCAAGTGGCTGAGCTCCGTAAGCTCACGGACAACGTTTCCGGTTATGTGGCAGAGGCAGTGGCCCGGCAGATCAGGCACCAGCTCATGGGCGATGATCTCCGACGCCATGAACAGGAGCACGGCGCCTTCACCGACGAGGAACTCGCGGAAGCCCGAGCCAAGATCTTTGGTACCGCCGGCGCCAGCCGACGCACGGACGCTGCATGAGCGAGCGCTTCGAGACCGTCGTCCTGGACTCGGAAGGGCTCTCAGCCTGGCTCGGGCAGGACCGCAAGCTGCTCGCGATGTTGAAGGTGTTCCACGACACCGGGGCCGACCTTGTCGTCGGGGCAAACACCATCGTGGAGGTCAGCCACACCCGCATGAACTTTTCTCGCCTCAATTGGGCACTGTCACGGGTGAAGGTTGAGCCGGTCACGGAGCAAGCCGCGAAGGCCGCCGCCGAACTCCTCAAGAAGACCGGTCTGCACGGCCACAAGTACGCCATCGACGCCACCGTGGCCGAAGTGGCACTGCGCCAGCCAAGGCCAGTCGCGCTACTGACATCCGACACCGACGACATGGTCAAACTCTGCGGCGACCACGTCCGCGTCATCAGCCTCTGACCCTCGGCGCGAGTCGGCCCTTCCGGGTCAGGAGAGGGCGTCTTCCGCCGTGGTCACCCAGTACGTGACGCGCAGCGAGTCGTCGATGTGTACGCCCTTCGCCTGGAGGGCGGCCTTGGTCATCTTGTCGCTGCCCTGGAAGCCGATGTGCAGGGTCCGGGCCGTGCGGCCCTCGCCGCCGGTGCCGTCGCCGGCGGAGAGGATCACGCCCGCGTAGCCCTCCTTGCCCGGGGCCAGCGAGGTGACCGCCTGGGGCTTGGTCGCTTCCATGACCGGCGGGACGGACTGGGCGCCCTCGAACTTGACGATCGGGTAGCCCTTCAAGTCGCACATCTTGGAGCCCGTGTTGGTGACCGTGAGCAGCATGTGGTTGAGCGGGCGGGAGACCGGTGTGGCCGTGACTTTGGTGTTGGCGGCGGTGCAGGGCACGCGGTTCGCCGGGGCGTTCGGGTCGGTGTCCTTGGCCGGTGCCGAGGCGCGGCCCCCTCCCTTGCCCGTGGCACCGGTGGCAACGGGGGTCTTGGCCTCGGCCGTCCCGTCGGGCTTCGGGGACGGGTCCTCCTGGGTCACCGCGTCCGAGGGCTGCGTGGCGGCGCCCTCCTCGCGTACTCCCTCCCCGTTGTCACACGCCGTCAGGGCGAGCGCGGTGAGCGCGAGGGAGGCGACGGCGAGCAGGCGGGGTCGGCGGACGGAGGCGCGCATGGCGGATCTCTTTCTTCATGGGGCAGGCAGCGGAGCGCCGCTCGACCGGATCCGGGAGCGGCGTGCTTGGATGACGAAAGCTTGTGCGACGCCGTGTCCCGGGCGCCAGCACCGCTGGCCGGTTAGGGACGCTGGAACGTTGGCACCGGCGCTGACCTGGGGGAATGGGTGTTCTCTGGAACGAGGACATGGGACGGAGGAGTGGCGTGGGGGCAAGCGATCTCGCGGAGTTGCTGCGATCGCTGAAGGAGCGGTCCGGCCTGAGTTACGGGGTGTTGGCCAAGCGGCTGCACGTCAGTACGTCGACCTTGCACCGGTACTGCAATGGCTCCACCGTGCCGACGGAGTTCGCCCCGGTGGAGCGGCTGGCCCGCCTGTGCAAGGCGACTCCGGAAGAATTGATCCAGGTCCACCGGCAGTGGATCCTCGCGGACGCGGCGCGCGGCCGTAAGCCGCAGGCGGACGGGGCGTCAACCGACGCCGCTCCACCGGACGTCGCGGCTCCGGTACCCGAACCGACTCCCCCGGCCTCGTCAGGCGACCGCCCGCTGCGGGAACGGCGGTCCCGGAGGGCCGTGCTCGCCGCCCTGGCCGTCACCTGCGTGATGGGCTCCGCCGCGCTCGCCGTCAGCCTGGCCGGCAACGGCACCGATGACGACGGGAAGGAGCGGTCCGCCGCGGCCGCCTCCTCGAGCAGAACCGGGGCGACCGCGCCCGGGAAGCCCGGCAAGGGCGGGAAGGACGGACAGCGCCCGTCCGAGACCCCGTCCTCCTCTCCGAAGGAGGAGAAGGACGGGAAGAACGGGGAGGAGAAGGAGCGCGGCGAGCCCGCCGCATCCGCCGGGGCGGACGACACCGCCTCGCCCTCGTCACCCGGTCAACAGAACGACAGCGACAGGGGCGACGCTCCCCTGACCGCCCACACCCGGCCCTACGCCTACGAGAGCCCCTGCTCCCAGAGCTATCTGGTCAACCGGGGCCCGCGCGAGATGCCGAAACCCCCCTTCGAGCAGGACGCGCCCGCCTGGGTGTCCGAGCTCGGCGCCGTCTCCGCCGACCAACAGTTCGTCAAAATCACCTTGCAGGGCACCGGCAAGGACGCGGTCGTGCTCGAAGGGCTGCACGCCCGGGTGGACAGCACGAAGGCGCCGCTCGCCTGGAACGCCTACGCCACGGGTGTCGGCTGCGGCGGCGACGTGGCGACGCGGTCCTTCGGCGTCGACCTCGGGGCCGGGGCGCCCACACTCGCCCCGGTCGGCGGTCAGCGCGACTTCCCGTACAAGGTGAGCCGCACCGATGCCGAGGTCTTCTACGTCAAGGCCGACGTCGGGCAGCACGACGTGCGGTGGCACCTTGAGCTCCAGTGGTCCAGCGGCGGTCGGCACGGGACCCTCCGGATCGACGACCAGGGCAGGCCCTTCCGCACCAGCGGTTCCGCGGGCAGGCCCGCGTACCAGCAGCCGCTGGGGGATACGCGGTGGTCGCCCGCCCCGGTGGGCTGACCGGTCCGGGTTCCACCGGAGCGTTCCACGGCCCTGCTGTTTCCGCAGGTCAGACCGTATACATTCGTTCCGGCTTCCCGGAAGCCCCGGCAGGCCTTGATGCCGTGACGGGCGGCCCCGCACGCTGATCAGGCCCCGGGCAACACCGGGGCGATCACCATGCACTGACATCCCATCAGGAGAGCCACCATGCGCTTCGCACGTCTCATCGCCTCCGCCGCCCTCTCCGGCGCCGCTGTCCTGGCGACCGCGGCCGTTCCCGCACAGGCCGTCCCGCAGGCGGACCGCGGCCCGGTCGGGGCGCTCTGCTCCACCGCGTCCGCCGACTTCACCGTGCGGAATGTGAGCCGCCCGATCAACCACCAGCTGCTGACCGTCACCAACACCGGTTCCGAGACATGCACTCTCCTCAAGGCCCCGCTTCTGGGCTTCGACGACGACCAGTACGTCGGCGCCCAGGCGGTGGAGGAGTCCGCACCGCAGTCGGTCGTGACGCTCAAGCCGGGCCAGTCCGCCTACGCGGGCATCCGGCTGTCGTCCGCCGACGGCTCCGGGGAGAACGGCCGTGATGTCCGCACCCTGCATGTCTTCCTCGACAGCGGGGAGGGCTCCGAGGGCGGGCCCGACTCGATCGCCTTCCCGAAGGGCACGTGGATCGACGACAGCGCGGCCGTCACCTACTGGCAGTCGAACGTCTCCGACGCCCTGGTGTGGTGACCGCGGTGACGGTGGAGCCCTGCGTTCACGCTCCGGGGTCCGTGACGGTGATGGCACCGGACGGGCAGACGTAGGCGGCCCTGCGGGTCACGGGCGTCTGGGAGGGGGGCGGTTCGGCGTTCAGGAGGAGTACCCGGCCGCCCTCGGTGTCCTGATCGAACACCTCGGGGGCGGTCAGTGCGCACATCCCGGCGCCCAGGCAGCGCTCGCGGTCGACACTGATCTCCAACGGTCTACTCCTCGCCCCAGGTGACGGGGAGCCGGTGCACCCCGTAGATGTTCATGTCGGTGCGCAGCGGCACGTCCTCGGGCGGGACGGCCAGGCGCAGCGTCGGGAAGCGGGTGAGCAGGGCCGGGAAGGCGACCCGCATTTCGACGCGGGCCAACTGCTGGCCCAGGCACTGGTGGATGCCGTGACCGAAGGCCAGATGACCGGTGGCCTTCCGGTGGATGTCGAGGGTGTCGGGGTCGTCGAAGCGGGCCGGGTCGCGGTTGGCGGCCTGGGGCGAGATGGTGACCGACTCGCCGAGCCTGATCAGCTGTCCGTCGAGCTCGACGTCCTCGAGCGCGGCCCTGACGCCGGTGTGGGTGATGGTCAGATAGCGGAGGAGTTCCTCGACCGCCTGGTCGGCGAGGCCGGGGTCGGCGCGCAGGGCCGCGGCCTGTTCGGGGTGGGTCAGCAGGGCGAAGGTGCCGAGGCCGATCATGTTGGCCGTCGTGTCGAGGCCGGCGGCGAGCAGGAAGGCGGCGATGCCGGCGAGTTCCTCGTCGGTGAGGTCGCTGGTGGTCAGATCGCTGAGCACGTCGTCGGTGGGGTGGGCGCGCTTGTCCCCGACCAGTTCCCGGAAGAATTCCCCGAGTCCGGTCAGCGCGGCGATCTGTTCGTCCGGGGTCGCCTCCGCAGCGGTGATCGCTGCGGCGCGGTCCATGAAGACCCCGCGTACGGCCTCGGGTACGCCGAGGAGTTCGCAGATCATCAGCGCCGGCACGGGGTAGGCGAAGGCTTGGACCAGGTCCACGGGCGGTCCTTGGCGTTCCATGGCGTCGAGGTGTTCGGCGGTGATCTGCTCGACGCGTTCGGTGAGGGCGCGCATCCGGCGGACCGTGAACTTGCCGGCGAGCAGCCGCCGGTAGCGGGTGTGCTGGGGCTGGTCCATTCCGGTGAGGTCACCGACCGTGGCCGGGGGGATCTCCATGCCTTCCACGCCCGGGAAGGGGTAGTGCATGAGCTCGTAGCGGGAGCTGAAACGGGTGTCGGCGGCGATCGCCCGCACCGTGGAGTGGCCGGTGGCCAGCCAGCCCAGGTGGCCGTCGGGGTAGCGCAACCGGGTGAGCGGCTGCCGCTCGCGCAGGTCCGCCAGCTCGGCGGGCGGATCGAAGGGGCATCCCTGGGGGCGCCGGGTCGGTAACGTCACGGCCTCCTGGGTGGCGGTCTCGGGGGAGTTCGTCGACGGTTCGTGCTGCATGGTGGTCTCCGGTACGGATCGAAGGCGCGGATCGATGGCACAGGTCGATGACACGGGTCGATGACACGGGTCGGATCGCGGATCACAGTGCGGGTCGGAGTGGGTGGTGCGGGCGCCGTACAGCTCTGGGCGCCGTACAGCTCCGGATGTCGCGGTAGAGGCGGACCGGGCCCACAGGTGGCCGACCGACCAGCACGAAGCCCGCGACGCCATCATGGCATCACATTGGCACCACCACAAGAAGATATGGCACCCATGGCGCCATGGTGACACCAGGCGGCCCGGCTCAGGCAGCACCGACTCAGGCCGCACCGACCACTCCCCGAGCGCCCCCGAGCGCCCCCGAGAGTCAAGAAAGCCCCAGGCCACCGGCCTGGGGCTGCCCCCCATGGGACCGTCAGGCGCGGTCGTCCGTGCCCGGGATCTTCGCCGTGGCGATCGCGATGCGGTTCCAGGTGTTGATGGCGAAGATCAGGGCCAGCAGCCGGGCCAGTTCCCCGTCGTCGAAGTGGGACGCCGCCTCGGCGTAGACGCCGTCCGGGACGCCGCCGGCCGGGAGCAGGGTGACGGACTCGGTCAGGGCGAGGGCCGCGCGTTCGCGGGCGGTGAAGAACTGCGCCGCGTCGCGCCAGACGGCCACCATGTGGAGGCGCTCCTCGCTCTCGCCCGCCTTGCGGGCGTCCGAGGTGTGCATGTGCAGGCAGTACGCGCAGCCGTTGAGCTGCGAGGCGCGGATCTGGACGAGCTCGACCAGGGCCGGGTCCATGCCCTCGCGGGCGGCGGCGTCGAAGCCGATCAGGGACTTGAACGCCTTCGGGGCCGAGCGCGCGAAGTCGATACGGGCGGGTCGGGAAGGGGCGGGGGTGCTGGCATCCATCGTCATGATCATGAATGTAGGTGCTTGATCGACCGGCGGTAAGGTGCACTTCCATGGCGGAGAACTGGGTCAATTGGGCGGAGCGGATCGGCCGCGACCTGCATCTGGAGCTGTCCGGGCCGGGCAGCCGCCGCGCGGTGCTCATCCGGGCGCTGCGCGATGCCGTCCGCTCGGGGCAGTTGGCGCCGGACACCCGGCTGCCGCCCTACCGTTCGCTCGCCGCCGACCTCGGGCTCGCCCGTAACACCGTCGCGGACGCCTACGCCGAGCTGGTCGCCGAGGGCTGGCTCACCGCCCGTCAGGGTTCCGGCACCCGGGTGGCCCGGCGGGCCGCGCCACCGAGGCCCGTACGGGTGCCGAAGAAGGCCCCGACGGGCCCGCCACGGCCCGCGCACAATCTGCGCCAGGGGCAGCCCGACGCCGCCTCGTTCCCCCGGGGCGCCTGGCTCACCGCCGGCCGCCGGGCGCTGAACGCCGCGCCCAACGACGCCTTCGGACCCGGCGATCCACGCGGCCGGCACGAACTGCGACGGGCGCTGGCCGACTATCTGGCGCGGTCCCGGGGCGTGCGGACCGACCCCGAGCGGATCGTGGTCTGCTCGGGCTTCGCCCCCGCGCTGCGGCTGCTGTTCGGGGGTGTGCTGCGCGGGCCGCTGGCCGTGGAGTCCTACGGGCTCGGCTTCCACCGTCAACTGCTCGCCGCCGCCTCGGTGCGTACGGTGCCGATCGGTGTCGACGAACACGGGGCGCGCACTGAGGAGTTGGCCGCGCACAAGCCGGTGCGGACCGCGCTGCTCACGCCCGCCCATCAGTTCCCGACGGGCGGGCCGCTGCACCCGGAGCGGCGCGCGGAGGTCGTCGACTGGGCGCGGGCCCGGGGCGCTCTGGTGCTGGAGGACGACTACGACGGGGAGTTCCGTTACGACCGGCAGCCCGTCGGCGCGGTGCAGGGGCTGGATCCCGAGCGGGTCGTCTACATCGGGTCGGTCAGCAAGAGCCTGTCCCCCGCGATCCGGCTCGGCTGGATGGTGCTCCCGGACCATCTCGTCGACCCGGTGCTGGCCGTCAAGGGCGACCGGGAGGCGTGGGCCGGGGTCCTGGACCAGCTCACCCTCGCGGACTTCATCGACTCCGGCGCGTACGACCGTCATCTCCGCCGGATGCGGCAGCGCTACCGCGACCGCCGCGACCGGCTCGTCGCGACCCTCGCCGAGCGCGCCCCGCACATCCGGGCCAGCGGTGTCGCGGCCGGCCTGCACGCCGTGCTGGAACTGCCGTCCGGCACCGAGCAGTCGACCCTCAAGGCGGCCACCTGGCAGGGGCTCGCCGTGGACGGCCTGGCGGAATTCCGGCACCCGGATGCCACGACTCCCCAGGTCGACGGCCTGGTGGTCGGTTTCGGCACCCCGCCCGACCACGCCTACGGCGCCGCGCTGGACGCGCTGTGCCGGGCGCTCCCACCGGGCTGACGAAAGTCCCTTACAGCTCGTCCTCCACCGGTGCTTCCTCCATGAGCCGCTCGGCGATGTCGTCGGCCCACTGCTGGGCCCAGCGGCGCAGTGCGGCCGTGGCGGCCTCGTCGAGCCCGTACGCGGCGAACTCCCGGTCGTCGATCCACTCCGACCGTTCGAGCCGTGCCTGCAGGTCGGCCGGGTCGAACGCGTCCCGCCCGTGACGCCGGCCCCACTCCTCCAGCCCGGCGTAGGACCACCGGTCGGAGCCGGACCACACGTCGACGAGGTCCCGGGCGAGCCCGAGATCCGCCAGCGCCCGCACCTTCAGGCCGACCGCGTCCTCCACGGCGAGGACGGGCCCGTACTCGCCCGGTACCGGGGGACGCCACAGCGTCTCCTTGACGAGGTCCACGGCGCACGCGTCACTCGGTCCGGCCATGGCATCGGGCTCCGGGCCCCGCACCGCGAGGCGGGCCGACAGCGGCTCGGCCGTCAGGTCCGCCACCCGCCAGCCCCTCGCCTCCAGGCCCGCCCGCAGGGCCGACGCCACGTCGGCCATCGGCGTCGGCGTCTCGGTGACGAGGTCCAGGGTGCGGCTCGGGCGGTCCACCAGTCCGTGCGCCTGCAGGGCGTAGCCGCCACCGAGGACGAGCGCGTACGGGGCGCCCACCTCCAGTACGTCAGGGAGCAGCAGCCGGTGCGGCCCGGAGAGCCTCACGCGGCGGGCTCGGTGTGCGAGCGGGCGTGAGCCGGGCGGTCCGCCCCCGAGGAACCGAGGTGCCTATGACGGCCGGGACAACGGCCGGGATCATCCGGGAACGTGAGGTCAGACGGCATGGGCGGGATTATTCCGCACGACCGCGCCCGGGGCCGGGAGCCGACGTGCTCACCAACCCGTCGCCCCCGTCACGCCCAGCAGCTCCTGCAGCAGCCGTTCCGCGTCCTCCACGCTGATCTCGACCAGGTGCGGGGGATCGTCGTCCCGCGCGTCGCGGAACCTGAACATGGCTCTGCTGCTCCGCCAATAGCCGGAGGGTGAGAAGTCCGTGTCGTCATGGTGTTCCGGGGTCCGGCGCTGCCGGAAGACCGTCCTGGGGGGCTTGCCCCTGCTCCAGGCGTAGTCGCCGGCATACAGCGCCCAGAAGCGCACCCCCTCGGCGGCCACGGGGGGTTCCGGTTCCCGCTGCGGTGGCAGCTCCGATTCCACATCCCTGACCGGGGGGTGGTGGTACCGCTCGCTCTGGTGGACCACGGCCCGCTCTTCCTGGCGGCTCGGCAGGTCCCTGCCGTCGGATCCGATCCGCCGGTACCGGCTGGTGCGGTACCGCACATAGTCGCCGTGGTTCTTGGACCGGGCCCAGTAGCTCCCGGGCGTGTGGAACTGGATCTCGAACTTCCGCGGGGAGCCCTCGTCACCCCCCTGCCAGGCCGTGTGCAGCGCCTTGTGGATCGGGTCGCTCCAGGTGTCCCGCTCCGAGCCGGGGACGAGCGCGTAACCCTTCGCCCGCAGCAGCGCGTACGCCCGCTCGACGCCCTCGGTGAGGTGCTCCTCCGGGAAGGTCAGCGTGTAGCGGTTGAGGTCGACGACCCGCTCCGTGATCTTTTCCAGCGGCACCCGCGCGGCCAGTTGTCCGGCGCTCCGGACGCGGAAGGCCTGCAATGCCTTGAGGCGGTGCTGCGGCTCCCGCAGCGTGCCGCCGACATCGGCGGTCCGCCGCAGGACGTCCGCCATGACGTCGTCGAGGGCTGCCACGTCCGAACGCGCCTGTTCCCAGCGGGCGCTGAGGGCCGCGTTCTGGTTTGCCGTCAGCTCCAGGTGCGCCCCGAAGTCCGAGGGCCGGCAGCGCCAGGCGCCGGTGCCGGTGAGGGTGGGGGTGTTCGTCCCGGTCGTCACAGCTCGGTCGCCCCCAGTACTCCGCACACGCGGTACAACAGCCGTTCGGCCTCGTCGCGGTCGATCTCCACGAGGTGCGGGGGGGTGGACGGGCGCGGGTCGAAGAAGTCGAAGACCGCCGTGGTCGGGGCCCAGACGTTGGCGGCGGTGAACGCCTCGTCGTGTATCCGCTCCGGGCTGCGGCGGCGCCGCACCACCGTCGTGGGCTCCTCGCCCGCCCCGAGGTCGGCCTCGTCCACGTAGAGCGCCCAGTACCGCACCCACGTCTGCCGGTCCGCCTCCAGCTCGGCGGCCCGCTCGCCGGTCACCGGGTGCAGCGCCTCCTCCTGTGGCGGGTCGACGTCGCCGTTCTCCTCGACGGCGTGCCACTGCCAGTCCAGCAGCGACAGGTACTCCCAGTCCTCCCCCAGCCGCCGCCACAGGGCGCCCGGCCGCCCGGGGGTGTAGGGGGCATCGGCCTCCAGGCCGTAGGTGAAGCGCCGGTTCTCCCAGCGTCGTCGCCCGGCCGCCGCCTCGGCCATGACGGTGGTGAGGGCTTCGGTGTCCGTGGGCGGGGCCGGGGCGTCGGCTATGTGACCCGCTTCGCACTCGGCGATGGGGTAGTTGAGGCGGATGCGCTCGATCGTCGGCCAGAGCAGGTTCTGGTGCCAGTGGGTGAGGTCGTTGCCCACGCGCGCCGGGTCTGCGTCCCGTTGTGCCGCCGCGCGCCACGAGGACCGGAGGGCGGCGAGCTCTTCCACGACCCCGCCGTGGGCGGGCCAGCACGGGGCGATGTGGAGGTGGGGCTGGGTGACGTAGTGCGCCCGGAGCCAGTCGACCCAGGTGGTCAGGTCCTGCCAGTCACGCTCGGACGCCCGCAGGGACCAGGGGAGTTGGCCGCCCCGGTCGGCGGTCGCGCGGCCCTCCAGGTCGTTCAGCCGGTCGACGACACCGATCAGCGCCCCCTCGACCTCGCCGTAGTCGTGCTTGATGGCGAGCGCGAACTTCTTGATCTCCTCGACCACGCCCTCCTGCCACGGCCGCAGGCGGGCGACTTCCTGGCGCAGCCGGTCCACCTCCTCGTGGAGCGACTCCTGGCTGTCTTCCACCTGTTCCCCCATCCGCTGCCGTCCTGCCCGGCCGGCGGAGCGAGGTCTGACGCACGAAGCCTGTGAAGCGGTACGAAGCGCGCCCGAAGCGTTCGAAGCGACCCCCCGCCGGACCGCTGCGACGGTAACACCCCAGGTGGAGCGGGCCTCCCAGCGCCTCGGCGGTGATTGCCCAGGGAGCTGGGCCGTGTCCGGCGGGTCGGGTGAACGGGCGCCGCGGCCCGTGTCGTCCGCACCACCGCTGCGCGGCGGTGTCCGCCCGCAGGGCGCTCGCCGCCGCAGACGGCAACGACGGCCCGCGGCCGAAGATCCGCCGAACAGGCCCTAGCGGACACCCGCGGCGCGGGTCTCGCGCCAGAGGGGGCTGTCGACGTAGTGGTTGTCGAAGCGCTCCGAGGACGCCTTGATCTCCTCGACGCTCGCCTCGCCCTTGTTGACCCGGTCGAGCAGACGGTAGTAGTCGAAGCGGTCCATGCCCGGGGTGAAGACGAGCAGGGCGTCGGCGAAGGAGCCGGGGGCCGGGGCGAAGGCGTGGGGCGTGCCCGGGGGGACGGCGAGGAAGTCGTTCTTCTCCAGGACCACGACGCGGTCGTCGATGAGGACCTGGAGCGCGCCGTCGAGGACGAAGAACATCTCGGTGGCCCGGGTGTGGAAGTGCGGGGGCGCGCCCGCGACGCCCTCGTCGAGGATGGTGCGGTTGGTGGTCACCGCGCCGCCCGTGCGGTCGGAATCGGCGATCAGGGTGATCAGGCTGCCGGGGGCGTCGGCGGTGATCTCCGCGTCGGCCTCCCGGACGAGGACGACGTCGTCGGGGCGGGGGAACTCGGTGCCGCTCAAGGGGTGCTCCTCAGGGGAATCGTGCGTGGGACTCGCCGCTCGCTTGCTGTCCGCGGCTTCACGACTACGAATCTAGGCCGCCAGGCGACCGGCCCCATGGTTCATTTCATTGCCGAAATCATGGGTCAATTCCCATGCTTCCCGCGCCGCGTCACGGCCCCCGCACGATCGGGCAGGGCGGTACGCGGGGACGCGCAACCCTGCCGGGCCCGTACACACGGCAAAGCCGCCCCCGGGGTGGACCCGGGGGCGGCTCGCGATGTGCCGGTGACTCGGAGGAGTCAGTGGTGGCCGTGCTCGTCGGGGTGGCGCTCGCCGCGGTGCTTGCCGCGACCCTCGTGGTGCTCGTGGTGGTCGGCGCGGTTGCCGGAACCGTTGCCGGAGAGGATCGGGAGCTCGTCCAGGATGTGCGACAGCGGGTCGTCGCCGTCGTTGATCGTGGAGTTCTCGGTGCACATCTGCTGCTGCTGCGAGGACAGGATCGGGATGTCCTGGAGGCCGATGTTGAGGAGGCCGATGAGCGACTGGGCGCCCAGCTTCCCGATACCGATGCAGGGCTTGTTCAGGGAACCGTTGATCAGGCCCATCTGGGGGCTCATGTAGCCACCCGTGTAGGTGTTGCCGTACATCTGCGCGGCGCCGTTGGCATTGGCGACATCCTGGCCGTCGTTGCCGATCGCCATCGCGGGGCCGGCCAGGGTACCGACCGCTGAAACCGACATCGCGGCCGTGGCCACTACCTTCTTGATCACGTTTATTCCTTCGCTCTGGATCCACGAATTACGACAGCTACCTGTGCAACTCGCGAAAAGGCGGGAAGGTTATTCCACTTCACTCGTTCGGCCGAGCCGATATCCGGCACAGGAAAAGCCCCCTGCGACGGGGCCCGCACACCCGCCGCAGGGGGTTTCACCACACTCGGTGCTTGGGTCAGTGACCGTTCGCCGAGCCGTTGCCCGAGAGCACCGGGATCTCGCTGATGAGGTGCGAGAGCTGGTCGTCGCCGTCGCTGATCGTCGAGTTGTCGGTGCACTGCTGCTGCTGCTGCGACGTGAGGATCGGGATGTCCTGGACGCCGATGTTGATCAGCGCGAGGACCGACTGGATGCCGATCTTGCCGATGCCGAGGCACGGCTTGTTGAGCGTGCCCTGGATCAGGCTCATCTGCGGGCTTTCCTTGCCCCCGGTCTTGGTGTTGCCGTAACCGGTCTTCGCAGCGTTGCCGTTGGCGACGTCACCACGATCGTCGCCGATCGCCATCGCGGGGCTGGTCATGGCGCCGACGGCGGAAGCCGTCACCGCGGCCGTGGCGAGAACCTTCTTGAGCACGTCTATGCCTTTCGATCGTGTAGCGCCCCCACTGGGAAAGCGTTCTGAATAACTGCGCTCTTTGCCGGAGGTTCCGGGCTTTCACTCATTCGCGCCATTCAGATCACTACAGATCGCACCGCCGGCCGATCACCTATCGACCCGACGGCGGAAAAATAGGGCCCGAAATTATCGGTCTAACCGGATGATCGGGCCCGCTGAATCATCGGGTACGCCGACGATAGGCAAATATGCTGGGCAGGGTCACATAGCGGTACTGCCCGCCGCGTTCGCTGTCCAGCTCGCCCCGGTCGACCAGGTGCGAGACCGTCCACGGCGAGAGGCCGAGCATGGACGCGGCGGTCCGTACCGGGACGCTCAACCCGTCGAAGACGTGGGGGACGGGCTCGTCCAGGGCGTAGTCGTACCGGCTGTAGTCGTACTGTGCGGCGGCAAGGTGTCGTGCCATGCGGACTCGCACCGTCCCCTCGGTCAGAAGTGTTGTTCTCAGATGCCGTACGACTCAGGTGTGTACGGGCTCATGCGTGTACGGATCCGCGCACTGCGGCGCGGGCGCGGGTTCCGGTGGATACGGGCCCGCCGCCGCGGCGACTCAGATGTCGTACGGGCGCTTGGACTTGGCGTGCCGCAAGGCGTGGGCCCACCAGGTCAGTTGATCGAGCAGCGTGGTGGCCGCGACGCCCGGGCCCTCGGGGTCCTTGAGACGGCCGTTTTCGTCGAAGAGGTCCCACGCGTTGTGGAAGCTGACGGTGTCGCGGGTGGTGACCGCGTGCAGCTCGGCGAAGACCAGCCGCAGGTGCTCCACCGCGCGCAAGCCCCCCGCCAGGCCGCCGTAGGAGACGAAGGCGACCGGTTTCGCGTGGAACTGGGGGTTGTGCCAGTCGATCGCGTTCTTCAGCGCCGCGGGGTAGCTGTGGTTGTACTCGGGCGTCACGACGACGAAGGCGTCCGCCGCGTCCAGCCGCGGGGTCAGCGTGCCGAGCGCCTGGATGATCTCCGGCGGCGGGCTCGGGGACGGGGCCACCGAGCCCAACGCCACGTCCGCGAGGTCGATCAGGTCGACGTCGAACTCGGGCCGTCGGCGGGCGCGGTCGGCGAACCAGTCGGCGATCGTCGGACCGAGCCGGCCCTCGCGCACGCTGCCGATGATGACGGCTAACCGCAGTGGGCCATCGGTCGGGCTACCGGACACGGGCGTCTCCTCGCATGGGTACGCATGAGTGATGAGTGAGCGAGCCAACCGCGTCGGCCGATCCGCCGACGCCCCCCTGCACACCGGCCGTTGACTTACTTGCCGCCGGGTTGGTGCGCATATTCGGAAGATTAGACAGCCACTAACCGGCCGTCAAGTACGTTATTCTGCTCGCCTTGCCAGCCAGCAAGATCGCGGTCCCCGGACCCGCCCGAGCGAAGGGAACAGCCGATGGGGAGCACACCACGACCTCGCCGCAGCAACACCCGCCAGCACATCCAGGAGGTGGCCCGCGACTTCTTCATGGAGCGCGGATATGAGAAGACCTCCCTGCGGGAGATCGCGGACGAGCTGGGCGTCACCAAGGCAGCGCTGTATTACCACTTCCGCACCAAGGAGGACATACTTGTCAGTCTGTTTTCCGAGGTCGGCACCGCGCTCGACGAGCTGATCCTCTGGGGCCGTCAGCAGCCGCGATCACTGGCCGTCAAACGGGAGTTGCTGGACCGCAGCAGCGTCATCTTCAGCGGCGCCGCACCGCTGTTCAACGTCCTCAACGCGAACCAGGCGACGCTCAGCGACCTGAGTGTCGGCCAGGACTTCAAGGACCGGGTGACCGCGCTCTCCGAGCTGCTCCAGGAGCCGGACAGCACCGTCGCCGCCAAGGTCCGCTGCGTCACCGCGCTGCTCACCCTGCACTACGGCACGTTCGCCATCCAGCACATCGAGGGCGACCCCGAGGAGAAGCGCCTGGCCCTGCTCGCCGGCGCCACCGAACTGCTCACCGCCGCCTACGCCACGGCTTCTTCCGATCCCACGTCCCCGTCGGATCCCCCGGCGTCAACACTCGGCGCCGCATCAGCCGCGACGCCGAACCCGGAACCGACCGCTCCATAGGTACCCCGGGACGGTGGTGGTGCGCTCCACGCCTCCGCGGGGGCCGGTTCCTGCGACATGATCTCTCCTCAGCACGCATGCCAAGCGCCCGGCCCGGTTACTTGCTGGCCGACGGGCTAGATAGGTCCGACGAACGCAGGAGAGAGAGCCCATGGGCAGCACCCCCCAGGCGCGCAGGAGCGACACCCGCGAGCGCATCCAGAGCACGGCCCTGGAACTCTTCGTTTCGCAGGGGTACGAGAAGACCTCGCTACGCGAGATCGCCGAGGCGCTCGGCGTCACCAAGGCCGCGTTGTACTACCACTTCAAGACGAAGGAGGACATCCTCACCGCGATCTCCGACGAGCTCGGCCGCCCGGTCGACGAGCTCATCGCCTGGGGCAAGGCCCAGCCCCCCACCCTGGAGACCAAGCGGGAGCTGCTCGCCCGCTACAGCTCGGCCCTGCGCGAGGCCGCCCCCCTCTACAGCATCCTGCAGGAGAACCAGGCGGCGTTGCGCGAACTGGGCGTGGGCCGCAAGCTCACCGAACGGGTGATCACCATCTCCCAGTTGATGCACGCGGGTGACGCCCCCCTCGCTCATCAGGTGCGCCTTTCCAGCGCGCTGTTGACGGTCCACTTCGGGGCGTTCACCACGGCCAGGCTGGAAGGCGACGCCGAGACCAAGCGCAAGGCGCTGCTCGATGTCGGCCTGGAGATCCTGGACTCAACCCGCGACGACGGCTGACGCGCGGATCGTGTCCAGCAGCGCGGCCTGTGCCCGGCACGCGCGGTCCGGTCCCGGGCCCCCCGCCCGTACCGTCGAGACGAACGCGGCCAGGGTGCCCGCCACTTGGTCGTCCGGTTCCAGTCGTCGCTCCTCGGTCCCGGCGGCCCGCTCCACGCGCAGCAGCGGGCTGTGGTCCGCGGGCGGGGTGAAGGCCCTCTCGACGGTGATCCGGCCCTCGCTGCCCGCCAGCTCGTAGGTGTTGCGGTAGGAGTGGTCCATGCCGAACGTCAGCTGTGCGGCGACCCCCTCCGGGGTGGCCAGCAGAGCGGTCCCGGCGGTGTCCACCTCGCGCCCGGCGCCCGTGGTGAGCTGGGCGCCGATCACCCGCAGGCCGTCGCCCAGGTGGTGCAGGGCCGCGCGCACCGGGTAGATCCCGATGTCCCACAGGGCCCCGCCGCCGAGTTCGCGGCGGTAGCGGATGTCGTCCTCCGGCAGCCGGGGGACGGTGAACGTGGCGTGCAGGGCCCGCAGTTCCCCGATCGCGCCGTCGCGCACCAGCCGTGCCACGACCGTGTGCTGGGAGTGGTGGACGAACATGACGTTCTCCATCAGGACCAGCCCACGGTCACGGGCGAGGTCGAACAGCTCCCCGGTCCGGGCCGCGTCCGTGGTCAGCGGCTTCTCCGCGAGCACATGCTTGCCCGCGAGCAGCGCCTCCTCCACCCACTCGGCGTGCAGGGCGGGCGGCAGCGGTACGTACACGGCGTCGATGTCGTCCCGTGCGAGGAGCTCGGCGTAGCCGTGGACGGGCGTGCCACCGAACCGGGCGGCCGTCTCCGCCGCCTTGGCCGCGTCACGGCTGGCGACCGCGGCCACCACGGTGTCCGGGCCGGCGGCCATGGCGGGCAGCATCCTGCGGCGGGCGAACTCGGCGCAGCCGAGGGTTCCGAAGCGCAGCGGGGCGATCACGCGCCCACCGCCGTCGGCAGGGCCCCGGCGTTGAGGCAGGCGAGCAGGGTGCGGGCCTGGACGTTCACGTAGTGCCCGTGCCGCACGAGCGAGGTGAGCTGGCCGGGGGTGACCCAGGCGTAGCCCGGTGGGGCCTGCATGGGCGCCTGGCGCTCGTCGGCCTCCACGAGGAGGTAGCGGCTCTCGGCGTTGAGGAAGCGGCCGCCCTCCTCGGAGTGGACGGCCTCGTAGCGGATCCGGTCGGGGTCGGTGTTCAGGACGAGGTCGAGGAACGGCGGCCGGTCCCGCTCGGCCAGGTGCGCGTAGTTGCCGGGGGTGTACTGGACGGTGGGGGCGAGTTCGACGGTGTCGAGGAAACCGCCCTCCACGCGCGCGTGGGCCAGCACATGCGGCACCCCGCCGAAGGTGCGGGTCACGAACGCCGTCACGCCGAGCCCGACCGGTTCGAACAGTGGTTGCGTCCAGCGGCTCACCTCCCGGCTGCCGGCCTGCACGGACACGGCGACGACGCGGAAGAAGCGGCCCTCGTCGTGCTCGATGGCGCTCTCGCCGCGCGTCCAGCCGGGGACGGTGTTCAGCGGCACGGTCTCGGCGGCCACGTCGTGCCGGGAGCGCTCGGTGGTGAACCAGGAGAGCAGCTCGGTGTCGGAGTGCAGGGCCACGGCGTGGCTGTCGGCGAACGGCAGGCAGGCCAGGACCGTGCGGGAGTCCATGTTGACGACGTTGTCCCGGTGGAGCAGCTCGGCGATCTGGCCGAGGGTGAGCCAGCAGAAGTCGTCCAGCAGTTCCACCTCGCCGACCGCCTCGACGATCATGTTGCGGTTGGACTTCCGGAAGAACCAGGCGCCGTGCTCGGACTGGAGAGCGTCGGCCAGCACCCGGCCCCGGTCGGGTGCGACGAAGTAGTCGATGTACTTCACGTCCGCGCCCTGGTGGACCTTGGTGTAGTTGCTGCGGGTCGCCTGCACGGTCGGCGAGAGCTGGAGCAGCTCGCGGTTGCCCGGCTCCATCTTGGCCTGCATCAGGAAGTGCAGGACCCCGTCGAACTCCTTGGCGAGGATGCCCAGGATGCCCACCTCGGGCTGTCGGATGATCGGCTGCTGCCAGTTCTCGTACGGGCCCGGACCGCCGGTGACCTTCAGCCCCTCGACGGTGAAGAACCGGCTGCTCTTGTGGGTGAGGTTTCCGGTGCCGTCCTCGAACGACCAGCCCTCCAGGTCCGCGAAGGGGATCCGGTCGACCTGGAAGGCGTGCGCCCGGCCGCGCCCGGCGAGCCAGTCGGCGAAGTCCTCGGTGCGCAGGTGCGCGCCCTCGGTCGTCGCGGCCGAGCGGGCGAGCCGGTCCGGCAGCGCGGAGTCCCGTCGCGGCCGCAGCCGGAAGCGGTCAGTGGGCGGCTCGGCGGGGTGCGACGACATGCGGTGACTCCCTGATACCTCGTACGGGCCTGTGCTCCCCGGCACCGGGGCGCCCCATGGCGGACGCTAACAAACCGCCACATGCTCGGCGGGAGGCTTGGGGGACACGTCGATAAAGGCGAGGGAAACCCCTCAACCTGCCCGCCGGTCAAGGGTGTCGATTTGCCTCGGTGCGTGCCTCCGGCGCAAAGGCGCTTCGCCGTAGATCTAAAGCGCCTTAGAATACCGACAGGTTGGTTTTATAGTGTTCACCTGTTCGTGGCCGGACCGCCTTCGTCGTCCGGCCATCCCTGACGACCCGGCAGAGGTAGCACGTGGCAAAGCAGGAGAGGGCCGAACGAACCCGCGGCGCGTTACTGACCGCGGCGGCGGACGTGTTCGATCACGTCGGATACGAGCGCGCCTCGCTCAACGCGATCAGCGAGGCGGCGGGGGTGACCAAGGGGGCGCTGTCCTTCCACTTCGCCACCAAGGCGGAACTGGCCCGCGCGGTGCAGTCGACAGCCTGTTCCTCCTCCCGCGCGGCCCTGACCGCCCTCGACCACACGCGGCCGCCGACGCTCCAGACCGTGATCGACATGACGCACGTCCTGGCGCATCTGCTCGAACACCATGTGGTCGTCCGCGCCGGCATCCGGCTTTCCCGCGAGCTCGACTACGCGCCGGACGCCACCTACGACTGCACCGTGCTGTGGCGGGAGTTGCTGGAGGACGTGCTGCGCCGGGCCGAGGACGATCACGCCCTGGCGCCGGGTCACGATCCGCGCACCCTCACCGCTCTGGCCCTGACCATGGCCACCGGCACCGAACTGCTGGTCCACACCCCGCCCGGCCCGGACGCGCACTGCTCGGCGGACGGCCCCCGTGACACCGGCCGCGACTGGCTCGCGCAGTTCTGGCAGCTCGTGCTCCCCGGGGTGGCCGCGCCCGGCCGGCTCCGCCCGACGGGAACGGTGGGCCCTTGCCGCGTCCGGCCGGGGTTCGGGGCGCATTAGCGGACGGACTGCCGTGCTGCGTCCTCAAGCGCCGGACGGGCTGAGCGGCTGAGCTCAGCCACATCGAGCCCGTCCGGCGCTTGAGGACGCGCCCGCAGGGCGCTGGCCGCCGCAGGCGGCACCCGGCCCGGCAGCGGGCCGAAGGCCTCAGGCGACCCCGACCGGCGTCCCCGCCCGCTCCGCCTCGGCGGCCTCCGCGGCGGCCTCCCGCACCTTGGTCTCGCGCAGCCGCTCGGCCTCGGCCAGGGCACGGGCGCCGCGCCCCGGGGCCATGTCGAGCCGGGCCAGCACCGAGGGCACCGCGACGCTGGGCATCACGTGCTCGTAGAGAACGGTGGCCCGGCGCTCGAGGTCGGCGCGGTTGTTGATCGCCTGCGACATCGTGTTTATCCCGGCGTACGCCCCGACGATCAGCTCGGCGGTGTCGGAGGGCACCACGTGCGGCAGCACCTCGCCGCGCTCCAGGCCCTCGGTCAGGACCTGGGTGTGCAGGTGCGTCCAGCCGTTGAACGGGCCGCTGCGGTTCAGGCTCGTCGAGCCGTGCTCCAGAGTGAGCCGGACGCTGCCGCGCAACAGCGCGTCGTCGACCAGCCGGTGGGCGAAGAGCATGCCCATGTCCACCATCTCCTGCATCTTGGACTTGCCGGGCAGGTCGGGCATGGGCGGGGCCTGGGTCACCTGCGCGTCGATGACGGCGAGAGCGAGCTCTTCCTTCGAGGTGAAGTGGAAGTACAGCGCGCCCTTGGTCACCTCGGCCCGCGCCAGGATCTCCGTGATCGTCGCTGCGTCGTAGCCCTTCTGGTCGAACACCACCGCGGCCGCTTCCAGGATGTTCTGCCGAGTCCTGATCGCACGGTCCTGCTTTGCCACGGTGTGCCTCCGAATCAGTAAGTCGCCCGCACCGCGTCCCGGCGGTGTGGGGCGAGACGCGCGTCCCGCATGCCGCTCATCGCCCCCCTGAAAACCAAACCGGCAAGTACGTAATGCTATCAACTCCGGGGCTACGACCGGGCCGAGCGAGCGAGCGGGACGCACCAGAGTCACACCATTGTGAAGCCCCCGTCCACCGGCATGGTCGCACCGGTCACGAAAGAGGCCCGGTCGCTGAGGAGCCAGGCGGCCGCCTCGGCGATCTCCTCCGGCGCGGCGGTACGGGGCTGCGGAGTGGCCGCGTGCAGCGCCTCCTCCATTCCGGGGTTCTTCGCGAACCAGTCCTCGACCACCTCGCTGCGCGTGGTGCCCGGGGCCACCGCGTTCACCCGGATGCCGGAGGCCGCGTACTCCGCGGCGGCGGCCTTGGTCAGACCGATCACGGCGTGCTTGGAGGCCACGTACGGGGCGGCCACCGGGGTGGCCAGCAGACCGCCGACGCTGCTGGTGTTGACGATGGCGCCACCGGTGCCGGTGTCGAGCATGACGGCGATCTCGTCGCGGAGGAAGTTCCAGACGCCGCGCACGTTGATGTCCATGATGCGGTCGTAGACGTCGTCGTCCATGAGGTGCAGGGGCGTGCGCCCCTCGCCGTAACCGGCGTTGTTGAAGGCCACGTCCAGCCGTCCGTAGCGCTCGGCGGCGAACGCGACGGCCCGCGAGGTCTGCTCGCGGCAGGTGACGTCCGCGGCCACGTGGGCGGCCTCGGTGCCCTGCTCGCGCAGCTCGGCGACGAGGTCGCGGAGCCGGTCCTCGCGGCGCGCGGTCAGCACGACCGTGGCGCCCTCCCGGGCAAAGACTCGCGCGGCCGCGGCCCCGATGCCGCTGCTGGCGCCGGTGATCAGTGCGATCTTGCCGCGGAGGAGCCCGCCGGCCCCGTCGGTCCTGTGGTCACCGGTCATCGCGGGGACCCTCCGTTTCGTATGTGGTGGTGGTCGGCGAAGACCAGAGCGTCCCGGCGGCGGCCTCGGCGTCGAGGGCGCGCAGCAGCGGCTCGTCGATGGCCGGGAGGGAGTCCACGATGTGCCGGACACCCGCCTCGCGCATCAACTCGCCCTGGAATCCGTGGGGGAAGTGGGGCGGGTGGCCGATGAAGGCCGTGCCGAGCGACCGCGCCGCCTCGGCGACCCGGGCCACGTCATCGATGAACAGCGCCTGGTCGTGGTCGAGCCCGAAGACATCGGTGACGATCTCGTGTACGCCGGGCCGGAAGTCGTTCGTACAGACATAACCCGGGCCGTCGAACAGATAGGCGAACTGCCCGAGGTGGCGCCGGAAATGGGCGTCGTCCAGGCCGCCGTAACAGACGGTGCGCAGCCCGAGGGCGCGCAGCCGCCGCAGCAGGTCCACGGCGCCGTCGAGGAGGTGGAGCGGGTGCTGTTCGAGATAGGCGGCCCGCTCTTCGAAATAGACCTCCAGAACCTTCTCCGGAGTCCACGGCACACCCGCCATCGCACCCAACGCCCGCGCGGCGACGAGACGGGGCTGGGAGAACACGGCACTCTCGACATCGGCGGTGTAGCGCCCGCCCCGGCTGGTGACGAATTGATGGATCACCGGACTGAAGGTGTCGTTGAGGAGAACGCCGTCGATGTTGACGGCAGCCAGTCCTAATCGACGCAGTGGCTCTGCTGTACGGGTCAAGGGGTCCTCCAAAGGTGGACGGTGCGGGGGACTGGGGGCCCGAATAAAACCGTCCAGTACGAACGTAAACAAGGGCGAGCTAGGTCACACGAGAGCTGAGTGATCCTCAACTACCTCGTATGGTAGAGAAGCGAGCAGGTGGAAATAAAACCGGCTAGTACGTATCTTCCCTTTTCCTTTCGTTCCCGTTCCGAGGCCACTCGGCCGCGCAGCACTTGATCCAGGGGGAGCCATGTCCCAGACCTCCGTACCCGCACCGATCACGCCGAGCGAGCCGCGGTTGACCACCACGGTGCCACGGGAGTTCGTGCACCGGGCGGCCGTCGCCGAGGTCCTGCTGACGGGGTGGCGCAGGCTGGATGAGCTGCGGTTCCAGGTCTCGGCCCAATGGCCGCGCGGCCACAGCTTCTTCACCCCCGTCCACGACACCCGGCACGGCACGCGGCACGACCCGATGCTCATCGCGGAGACCGTCCGGCAGATCGGATCACTGCTCGCGCACGCCGAGTTCGACGTCCCACTCGGCCACCAGTTCCTCATGTGGAGCCTGGACTACACGGCCCGCCCCGAGCAGCTCGGAGTCGGATACGCGCCCGCCGAGCTGGAGTTGGACGTCACGTGCTCACAGGTGCGACGGCGGTGCGGGGCCTTCGCCGGGATGCGCTACGACGTGGTCTTACGTCGTGACGGTCTGCTCGCCGCGACCGGCGGCGCCGGTTTCACCTGCACCTCGCCCGAGGTCTACCGCAGACTGCGGGGGCCCCGGCTGCCCGGGCCCCCCACCACCTTGGGCTCACCCGTCTTCCCCCAGCACGTCGGCCGGGCATCGGCCTTCGACGTCGTCCTCTCGGCGGCCGATTCGGCCGGCTGCCGAAGCTGCGGACGGCCCGTCGAGCCCCGGCGCGCGGAGCCCCGACGCTCCGGACGCTGGCAATTGCGCGCCGACATACGGCATCCGATCCTCTTCGACCACCCCGTCGACCACATTCCGGGCATGGTCCTGCTGGAAGCGGCCCGCCAGGCGGCCATGGCCCTCGACCCCGGCTCCACCGTCTGCCCCACGGCCCTCACCAGCGCCTTCCACCGTTACGCCGAGCTGAGCAGCCCCTGCTGGATCGCAGCCGAGCGCGGCGAGCCGGACAGTGCGGGCTCCACCGTCACCCACGTCAGCGGCCACCAGGACGACGAGCTGCTGTTCACCTGTGCCATCACGACGACGCCGGTGGCACGGACGGCGCACACGGCGATACCGCAGCAGGACGCGAGAGCCGAGGAACCGATACCGCAGACCGCGTCACTGAGCTGAGGCGGGCCCGAGCCGCGTCGCGCGCCGCCCCTCCCCCCGTCGTCCCCTCTTCTCTCACTCCCCCGCCTCTTGCTCCTCCTGCTCGGCCTCGTTCCTCTTGGCATCCTCCTGCGTGACCGACGCCGGGGCCTTCTTGTCGGAGCCCTCCTTCGCCGGGTCACGCCGGTCCGACGGCTTGCGGTTGTCGACGACGTCCTGCGGGAAGGTGAGCTGTTCGCCCATCCACTTCATCGCCGGCTCGATCTCCCGCCGCCAGGTCGTGAAGTGATGGCTGCCCTCCGGCAGGATGATGCTCGCCTTGGTCATGGGCGGCTTGATCGCGTCGAGGAACTTCTTGGTGTCCCCGAAGTTCTTCTCACCCTTCTCACTGCTGGCCACCAGCACCGACGCACGCGGAATCGGCATGTTCTCCAGCCGCCAGATCAGATCGTGCTCGCGCTTGCGCTGCTTGCCCTGCTCACCGCTGCCGAAGAGATTGCCGGTGGTGGGGTCGTTCTTGATCCTGTAGTCGGGGGAGAGGGCCGCCGCCGTCGGATAGACGTCGGGCGCGCGCATCGCCAGCTCCAGGGCGCAGGTGCCGCCCGAGGAGTAGCCGAGCGCGCCCCAGGCGCCGGCGTCACGACCGACCCGGTAGCTGCTGCGCAGCGCCTCGGGCAGGTCCTTGGTGAAGAACGTCTCCGCCTGCGGTCCGTCCGGCACGTCCACGCACTCGGTGTCGCGCGGCGGCGCGATGGTCGGCGAGACCATCACGATCACGGTCGGCTGGAGCTGTTTCGCGGCCACCAACTTGGCGGCCGTCTGTGGTACTTGCAGGTGCTGGGCGAGGCTCACGGTGCCGCCGGGGTAGCCGCTGATGGTCACCATCACGGGGAAGCGCTGGCGCTCGTACTGCTTCTGGAAGTACTGCGGCGGCAGATACACGAAGGCCGGGTTGATCACGTTCGACCGGCGGCCGATGATGCGCACGGACTGCACCTTGCCGACCTGGTCCTCGGGGCCCTTCGGGAGCCCGTGCACCTTGTCCAGCCCGTTGGGGCCGGTGGGCTGCACCAGGCCGCCCTTGGTGGCCCCGACCGTGCCGTACCCGCCGCCCTTGCTGAAGCCGGTGACGTTCACAGGCGACTTGTCGACCCGCCCGAGCAGTTGGTTCCACGAGGAGTAGAAGGGCCCCATGCTGATGTTCACCGCGAGGGCCAGCACGGCCGTGAGGGACAGCTGCGTCAGCGCGATGGCGCCGAGCCGCCCCAGCAGGGGCAGCGGTCCCCGCCCGGAGAGCCGCGGCCACCACCAGACCGTCAGCGCCACACACAACACGGCTGCGAACGCCACCGCATACAAGAGCGACCGACTGGTCAGGCCCATGTGCCCCTCAACTCCCTGCCCCCGTGGTGGGTACTCATGTTCGGTCGAGCCATGTTCACCGAAGAAGAGGCGGGAACGGGTGGAAAAGGTTGCCCTGCACCCATTTCTTACCCAGCTCTTGTCCTGCCCGTGGTCTGCCCGACCCATGCCGTTCCCGGCGCCGCCACGGAAAACGACAGCCCGCCACACGCGGTTTACCCGGCCTTCGCGCGGGTGGCCGCGGGCCGCACTGGGCAGGAAGGTCGCATGGGCGACGTCTTCTTGCGCAGGTTGAGCCGCTGGCAGGCCGATCAGTACCGCGAGCAGCTCGCGGATCTGCACGGCTCGGCATACGAGGAACCCCCGGGCGAGGCGTTCGACATCCGCTCACGGTTCATGGACCGGCTGGCGGAGCACGCGGCGCTGCCGGGTTTCGATCTCGTCGTCGCCGACGACGGCGGACCGGTCGGCTGCGCGTACGGATTCCCGGTGACGCGGGACGGAGGCCACTGGCGGGGGTTCGTGGGGCCGGTCCCCGAGGAGCTGGAGGAGCTGACGGCCGCCGGCCGGATCTTCGCCGTCGCCGAGCTGATGGTCCTGCCCCGGCGCCGCCGCCACGGCATCGGCAAGCGGCTGCACGACCAGTTGCTGTCCGGGACGGGCGCGGCGCTGGCCGCCGGATTCCTCGCACCGGACGCCGAGGCGGCGCGGTCCGCCTGCCGCGCCTGGGGCTGGCAGGCCGTCGGGCGGATCCGGCCGCCCGCGCCGGAGCCCGAGCTGCTGGTCGTCACGCGCCCGCTGCGCCGGTGACACCGTATGGCGGCAGATGGCCACGCATGCCCGCCGATAGCGCCAGATGACGGGATCAGGGTGAGGAGACTGGCCGAACCGGCCCTTCCGCTGGATGGTGGAAGAACGGCCGCGCGGGGGCGGGCCGTTGGAGGGCGGCATGACCGACGAGCGCGAGGCCGAGGGCCGTAAAGGCACAGCACACAGGGGTGAGGGCGGCACCGGAAGCGCCACGTACGGCACGCCGGGACGTTCCGCACGAAGGGTCGCCGGGGACGCGCTCGGCAATCCCTATCTCAGCGGCCACTTCGCACCCGTCCACGACGAGATCACGGCCGTCGATCTGCCGGTGACCGGCAGCGTCCCGGAGTGCCTGCGCGGCCGCTATCTCCGCAACGGCCCCAATCCGCTGGGCGTCGACCGGCCGGCCGGCCACTACTGGTTCAGCGGCGAGGGCATGGTGCACGGCGTGCGGCTGCGCGACGGCCGCGCCGAGTGGTACCGCAACCGCTGGGTGCGCTCCGACGCGGTCGCCGGGCGGCTCGGCGAGAAGCTGCTGCACGGGCCGCGCCATCTGGACATGGACTTCGCACCCAACACCCACATCCTGAACTTCGCCGGGCACTACCTCGCGCTCGTCGAGGGTGGCGCGCTGCCGTACGAGCTGGACGACGAGCTGTTCACGATCGGCCCGTTCGACTTCCACGGCACCCTGCCCGGTGGCCTCGCCGCGCACGCCGTCGTCGACCCGGCCACCGGCGAGCTGCACGCGGTCGCGTACTGCTGGGCCTGGCCGTACGTGCAGTACCTCGTGGCCGGGGTCGACGGCTGCGTCCGCCGCCGGGTCGACATCGCCGTCCCGGGCCGCCCGATGATGCACGACTTCTCCCTCACCGAACGGCATGTCGTGCTGTACGACCTGCCGGTCGTCTTCACCCCCCACACGGGCCGGCCGGCCGTCGGCTTCCCGTACGCGTGGGACCCGGGCCGCGCCGCCCGGCTGGGCGTGCTCCCGCGCGACGGCGGATCGGCGGACGTGCAATGGCTGGAGATCGACCCCTGCTTCGTCCTGCACCCCATGAACGCCTACGAGCGCGACGGCCTCATCACCCTCCACGTCGTCCGCTACGACCGCCTCTTCGACGGTCCCCGGCCGGGTCCGGGCGAGCGGCCCGCGTATCTGGAGCGCTGGACCGTCGACCCGGTGACCGGCCGGGTCCGGCGCCGACGGCTCGACGACCGCGCGGTGGAGTTCCCGCGCGTCGACCCGCGCCGCCTCACCGCCCGTCATCGCTTCGGCTACGCCGTGGCGGAGGCGGCGGGGTACGGCGTGCCGGCCGGGCTGGTCAAGTACGACCTGGAGCGCGGCACGAGCGAGGAGTACCGCGTCCCCGCGGGCGGTGACATCGGTGAGGCCGTGTTCGTACCGTCGCGGCCGGGGGCGGCGGAGGACGACGGCTGGCTGATGTCCTACGCCTTCGACTCGGAGCGCGGCGCCACGGACCTGGTCGTACTGGCCGCCCAGGACCTCGCGGCGGGGCCGGTGGCCCGGATCCATCTGCCGGTGCGGGTGCCGCTCGGGCTGCACGGCAACTGGATCCCGGACGCGGTGTGATGGCCTGATGGTGTGGTGGCCGGACCGTCCGACGGTATGAGTGCGAAAGCGACGGGTAACGACCCTTGAGGCCACTGGGACGTAGCAGATGCGCTCCCTGAGGGTGGCGCACGAAACGGCTCGCGAGGGTCGAACACGCCGGGCAGGGCTTGACGGCTAGCCTTACGTAGCCGTCCCGCCCTGGGACTTATCACCCCACTACGGACATTTCATCGCACCCGAGACACGTGAAGGACTTCTCCACATGGGCATTCGGAGTCTGCTGAGGAACGCGTTCGGCCGGTCCAGGAAGGCCGATCGCGACGAACCGAGCCTGCCCCAGCAGAACGCGGGGCCGGACACCGTCGACAGTGCCGGGGCCGCCGAGTCCGTATCCGCCACCGTGCCCGCACCGGCGGCAGAGGTGAACCCGGCGCCGACGGCGGACGCGATCGCGAAGCCGCGGGTCTCCACGGATGAGCTCCGCTCGGCGGCCCCGACCCCGGTGCTGCCGACGCAGCCGACGGCTCCGCCGACGATCGGGGAACGCGCCGCGCCCACCGGGCCCGCCGGCGCGGAGCCGGTTGGCACGGGTGCCGTTGGTGCCGAGCCGGTTGGCGCGGGGCCCGCCGGCGCGGAGCCGGTTGGCGCCGAGCCCGTCGCAGACGAGGCCGTCGCCGGAGCCGCCGAGCCGGTCGCGCCCGCCGCGAAGCCCGTCGGCACGGAGCCCACCGCACCCGTCGCGGACGACGCCGTCACCACCGCGCCCGTCGCGGACGAAACCGCAGACGGAGCCGCAGAGGAGCGCGTTCCCGACCCGGGGCCGCTCGACCCGATTCCGGGCCCGGTCCCCACCCCCGACCCGCGCCCGCAGCCGGAGCCCGCACCGACTCCGATGCCGTCTCCCAAGCCGATCCCCCAGCCGGAGCCGGTCCCGACCCCGGAGCCCAACCCGGTGCCCGAGCCCGCCCCGGGCCCGGAGCCGACGCCCACCCCGGAACCGGCCCCCGGCCCGACGCCGGAGCCCGCACCGGCGTTGACGACGGCTCTGACGACGGCTGCTCCCGTGGCTGCTCCCGTGGCGGCTCCCCCGTCGACTCCGGCGGATGACGCCACGGAGCCGTCCGCCGCCCCGGCCATCTCCCTGGAGAAGATCCAGCAGTCCGCGCCCGGGCTGGTCAGCCTCTACAAGGCGGCGTCCGTCTCCCTGGAGAAGCAGGGCCTCACGGGCCAGCGGGCGGCCGTCTACCTCGTCCTCGACCGTTCCGGCTCCATGCGGAACTACTACAAGGACGGCACGGTCCAGCACCTCGCCGAGCAGGCCCTCGGTCTCTCCGCGCACCTCGACGACGACGGCACGGTCCCCGTCGTCTTCTTCTCCACCGACGTCGACGGCACGGCCGACCTCGATCTCACCAACTACGGTGGCCGGATCCAGGAGTTGCACGAGGGCCTCGGCCACATGGGCCGGACGAACTACCACTGGGCCATCGAGGCCGTGGTCGCGCACTACGAGAAGTCCGGCGCCAAGGATCCCGCCTTCGTCATCTTCCAGACCGACGGCGCTCCCACCAGCAAGGCCGCCGCCGAACGCGCCCTGTGCGCGGCGGCGAAGCTCCCGATCTTCTGGCAGTTCGTGGGTTTCGGCGACCCCGACGCCCGTGGCTTCGACTTCCTCCGCAAGCTGGACGACCTGGCGGTGCCGGAGAAGCGCGTCGTCGACAACGCGGGCTTCTTCCACGCCGGCCGCGACCCGCGCGCGCTGACGGATGCCGGGCTCTACAAGGAGCTCATGGTCGAGTTCCCGGAGTGGCTGATCGAGGCCCGCGCGGCCGGGATCGTCGGCTAGGGCCCTTTCACCCCTCGCACCCGGGTGCACACCGCGCCCGGTGCGGGTGTGGTGGCAGCACGGAGGTCGTGGGTGCGGCTACAGGATCACGCCCCGGACGCCCCGGCGCGGTGGGCATTAGCGGGGCGTGAGTGGAACGTCAGCGGTGAGCCGGAGAGTGGGGAGCCCCGGCCGGGTGTCACAGCCGGGCCCAGACCTACCGCAGGAGCCACACGTGCCAACCCTCGGTCCTACCCGCGCGAGAATCACGAGCCGGACGCTCGCCGCACTGGTGGCGTTCGCCGGAATTCTCACCTTGCTGGTCGGCGTTCCCGCCGCTCCGGCCCACGCATGGGAACCCCATGAGCGACGCATAGCCACCTACAATTCGCAGGGCGCCCGCTGGAATGATGTCTCCACGCTCATGGCGGACAACGACATGGTCATGCTCCAGGAAGCGGGGAGCCACAACGGCCTGGCCCTGGTCGGAATGCGTGAGGTGGAGCGGGGCACCTACGGCGGTTTCCAGATCAGGCATTACCTGTGGCGCAGAGGATCACAGGAGTGGCACGTCTACTTCATGATTCCCTTCGGTGACACGCGGGTGAATCTCGCGATCGTCACCCGGGAAGCAGCGGACGGCGTCGTCGTCGCACGGGGCGAGGGAACCGCGGCGCAGCGGCCTTCGCTCGGCCTGGTCTACGGTCGCGACATCTATTTCGACGTCCACGCCTCGGCCGCCCGGGGCACCAACGCCCCCGCCCTGTTGGCGAGCATCAGGGACCTGGCGAGGCAGCAGGGCAACCGCAACTGGCACGCCATCGGGGACTTCAACCGGGATCCGGCCACGATGGCGGACGAAGCCCGAAATGTCGGCGGGCACCTCTATCACAGCGGGCGTGCCACTCACCAGAGCGCGCATGAACTCGACTACATGATCTCGTCCCGCAATCTTTTGCCCGTCGAGGCCGAACTGCGCAACGGAATGAGCTCCGACCATTACCCGGTCCAGTTCCGCCGGCTGCGCGAGGCCCAGCCGAACGCGCCGCTCCTCCTGACGAGCGACGGCAATCAGGGGCGAGCCATCGACGTGCAATTCGAGAGCCGCGACAACGGCGCCCACCTCATCACGTACGACGATCACCGGAGCAACAACCAGACCTGGCGGATACGCAACAGCGGCGGCGGCCAGTTCAACATGGTCAATGAACTCTCCGGAAAGTGCGTCGACGTGTACGGCGGCACCGGAGCCTGGGAGGGGAGCTACTTCAACCAGTGGGACTGCCAGGGGCAGCAGACCCAGCTCTTCAAGTGGGTCACGGACTCGGTCGACGCCCATGCCGCCTACATCAAGCACGTGGCCACCGGTTACTGCATGGACTCGTTGCCCAACGAGCGGGGCAACAACAAGTGGCTCTTCCTGAAGAAGTGCAACAACAGCGAGAGCCAGCGGTTCCACATGCACCTCCGCTGAACTGACGAAACGGCCGCCCTCGTGCGTGAGGGCGGCCTGGCGGTCATGGCGTCGCCTCCTCCCCTCCATGGTGCCCCGGTGTCGGAGGGTGCGGCCCGCAAGACGGTCATACGCGGGTCCTCTCTCGTGCGCGGACGTCCGCCCGGATGCGGTCGACACGGGCGCGTACCTCGGCGGCCGACGGCCCGTCCGGCTCCGAGCGGTCCGGCTCGCCTCGGCAGGCGCGGCACAAGCCGCCGGGCAGGGCCTCGGGGCGGCCCGGCACCCGGCAGACGGCGCATTCCATGATGCGCAAGGGCGACCGGTCCGGCGGCGGGAGCACGGGGCCGCGACGTTCGGGCGGCAGTTTCTCGATCAGCCGGGTGCGCATCAGGGCGCCGGGGCAGTGCACCTCGCGTGGCAGCCCGGCCGTCAACGCGCTGACCATCCGCCCCTCGTCCGGGTCCCGCGCCAGCCACTCGGCGGCCAGCTCCTCCAGCGCCGCGCACTCGGCGGCCGAGAGGGCCAGACGGATGTCGGCACTGCTCAGCCCTGCCAGGGCGGCGTACGCGCGGGATCGGGCGGGGCGGAAACGGCGGGGTGGCGAGGCGGGCGGCGCTTCGGGCTCCTCGGCTTCGTCCTCCGCCACGTCCCCCGCCAGGAACCGCGCCCACCAGCCGTCGCCACGGGCCGTTCGGGAGAAGTACGTCCTGGTCACGCAGCGGTAGCCGTCCTCCGTGACCAGGTGTTCGGTGATCCGCCGCAGATGCCCGGCCTCGGTGAGCCGCCGGAGGGCGGTGCGGCATGCGGCCTGGCCGTAGTCCGGGCTGATGCGGGCGAGGGTCTTGGCGTCCATCGACGCGCCCTCGGGCAGCCGGTCGATCAGCGTCGCGATGACCGCTTCACGCGTGGGCAGGTGTGCGAAGTCGCCCTTGCGGCGAGGGGATTGGCCGGGCACACCGCGCTTTCCGTAGCCGGGACTGGCCATGACACATGCGGAGGCGCGCGGGGCAGCGCTAAAGTCTTCAGAAGCCACAGGATCGCCTCTTCGATCTTGAGGGTGAGACCCCGGCATGGTGCTGCTAACACCGGCCGGGGTCGTTTGTTGCTGCGAACGCTAGGGCCTCGCAACGCCGCGTCGCAACCCGATCACAAAAAGTCATCTCCCGTGCTGTACGCGGACATTGGGAGGGTGGGTGGGTTGTACCAACCCACCCATTCCTTGCATAGAGCGCTCGGACCACGCAGCCCGAAGCCCGGGGCTCACCTGCGGCGATCCACCGTCACCCGGGATCCGCGCATCATGCTCCGTAGCCGCCTCGTCACTGATCAGACAGTGGCTCAGTGGGCATCTATAAGGGCGTGAGCAATGAGAACCCCCCGCCCGTCACCGCTCCCACTCCCGTCACCTACGTCGTGGACACCCGCACCGACCGACTCGGCCAGGTCATGGACCGGCACGCCGGCCACCTACAGCTACGTCCTCCCCAAGGCGGGCTCGAGTGGGACTGCCCGCCCGAATGCGCCCGGCCCGCCTCCGAGGCGGAGGCACGGCGGGCCCGTACCGCGACACGGACACCCGAAGGCAAGACGGAGAGCAGGTGGGGGCTTTGAGCACGCGCAGCGTCTTCGCGTTCGGGGACTGGACCCTGCAGCCGGACCTGGAGCCGGACGCGGAGCCCGTCACGTACGCCATGCAGTGCGCGGTGTGCGAGGAGAGCTCCGAGCCCGGGGAGGACGCCGGCGAGGCGCAGGGCTGGACGTTCCGGCACGCGGGGCGGAACCCGTCGCACCACACGTATCGGGAGATGATCGTCAGGCCCTGGCGGGCCTGGATGGCACGGCCCCCCGGGGCCTGAGCACCCGGCGTACGCAGGAAGAACGCCCGACATCGAGCCGACATAAATGCCGCGCGGCTGCCCCCTGGCACTCGGATACGCTAAAGGTGCCCGTAAAAACAGCATCAGCCGCATCGACCAGGGAGCAGCCGGCAATGGCTCGACACCTCATCACCAGCGCCCTTCCGTATATCAACGGGATCAAGCACCTGGGCAACATGGTGGGGTCCATGCTCCCGGCGGACGTGTACGCCCGGTTCCTCCGCCAGACCGGCCGCGAGACGCTGTACATCTGCGCCACCGACGAGCACGGGACCCCGGCCGAGCTGGGCGCCAAGGAGCTCGGCCTGCCCGTGGACGAGTTCTGCGCCCAGCAGCACGACGCGCAGAAGGCGATCTACGAAGGCTTCGGGCTGTCCTTCGACTACTTCGGCCGCAGCTCCTCCCCGGAGAACCGGGAGATCACCCAGCACTTCGCGCGTCAGCTGCAGAAGAACGGGTTCATCGAGGAGCGCTCGATCCGCCAGGTCTACTCCCTGGCCGACGGCCGCTTCCTGCCCGACCGCTACATCGTCGGCACCTGCCCGCACTGCGGCTACGACAAGGCCCGCGGCGACCAGTGCGAGAACTGCACCCGCGTCCTGGACCCCACGGACCTGATCGACGCCCGCTCGGCGATCAGCGGCAGCAGCGAGCTGGAGGTCCGGGAGACCAAGCACCTCTTCCTCCTGCAGTCCAAGCTCCAGGGCGAGGTCGAGGCGTGGATCGACGAGCACGGCAAGGACTGGCCGATCCTGGCCTCCTCGATCGCCCGCAAGTGGCTGACCGAGGGCCTGAACGACCGCGCGATCACCCGTGACCTGGACTGGGGCGTCCCGGTCCCGGCCGACACCTGGCCGGAGCTGGCGGCCGAGGGCAAGGTCTTCTACGTCTGGTTCGACGCCCCGATCGAGTACATCGGCGCGACGAAGGAGTGGGCGGACCAGGACCCGCAGAACCGCGACTGGAAGTCCTGGTGGTACGAGGCGACGGACGTCCGCTACACCCAGTTCATGGGCAAGGACAACGTCCCGTTCCACACGGTGATGTTCCCGGCCACCCAGCTCGGCACCCGCGAGCCGTGGAAGAAGGTCGACTACGTCAAGGCCTTCAACTGGCTGAACTACTACGGCGGCAAGTTCTCCACGTCCCAGAAGCGCGGCGTCTTCACGCACGACGCCCTGGAGCTGCTGCCCGCCGACTACTGGCGCTACTTCATGATGGCCAACGCCCCCGAGTCGGACGACACGTCGTTCACCTGGGAGCTGTTCTCGGCCACCGTGAACAAGGACCTCGCCGACGTCCTGGGCAACTTCGTCAACCGCGTCCTGTCCTTCTCGAAGAAGCGCTTCGGCGAGGAGGTCCCGGCCGGCGCCGAGGCGGGCGAGGCCGAGGCCACCCTCGGCCGGGAGATCGCCCAGCTGCTCCAGGAGTACGAGGAGCACATGGAGGCCATGCAGTTCCGCAAGGCCGCGCAGGCACTGCGCGCCCTGTGGAGCGCGGGCAACTCCTACCTGGAGACCAAGGCCCCCTGGCTGGAGATCAAGACCGACCCGGACGCCGCGGCCCTGACGCTGCGCACGGCGATGAACCTGATCCACCTGTACTCGATCGTCTCCGAGCCGTTCATCCCGGCCTCGGCCGCCGCCATGCGGGGCGCGTTCGCGCTGACCGGCGACACGGCGACGTGGGTCTCGCGCGACGAGGCGGCGTCCCTGTCGTCCGTTCCGGTGGGCACGCCGTTCACCGTGCCGCCGGTGCTGTTCGCGAAGATCACGGAGGAGGACCTGGAGTCCTACCGTGAGCGCTTCGGCGGCGGGGACGACAGCGCCGCCTGAGCCGGTTCGAGGGGCCCGGTACCGTGCGCGCGCACGGTACCGGGCCCCTTGTGCATCCGCGGCGCGGCCGCGTTGATCGATCGGCAATCGTTTGTTCAGCGCGCCCCGGGAAGCTGAAGGAGTTGGCTTCGCGGGGGAGACGAGGAAGAACAGTGTTGTACGAGAAGCGCATCACCGTGAGTGTCCATGCCGGCGACGAGCTGACCCGGGCCCGGATCGTCCGACAGCTTCGGCCGACACCCTGGTTCGGCGTGGTCCGCGAGGGCGGTGCCGTCGACATCCTGTTCCTGGGCCGGAACGACAAGACCGCCGGGGTCCAGTTGCGGCGGCTGACCCGCGACGGGCGGACGCCGGTCGTCGTGGTCGCCGAGGAGCTGAGCGAGACGGAGCAGATGGCGATCGAGGAGTACGGGGTGGCGTCCGTGCTGTGGGGCGAGCGGCTGACGGCGGGGCGGCTCTCCCGGGCCGTGCACAACGCGGCAGGATGCTGCCCGCGTCTCCCGGTGCTCACGGCTCTTGTGTGAGTCTGATCGGCATGTCGATCTCCACAAGGCCCATCCCGCCGCTGAACGCCGACGAACGCTCCACGCTGGAGGGTTGGCTCGACTTCCACCGAGCCACCCTCGCCCACAAATGCGCCGGACTGACCGACGAGCAGGCCCGCGAGGCCTCGGTCGGGCCCTCCGAACTGTCCCTGACCGGCCTCGTCCAGCACATGGCCGAGGTGGAGCGGACGTGGTTCCGCCGCATACTCACCGGGGAGAAGGTGGCGACGGTCTACGGCACCGACGACACCCCTCTGGGACCCCAGGACCTCGTCGAGGGACGTGACGTCGGCCTCGAGGTCGCCGAGGACGCCACGCTCGCCGGGGCGCTCGCCGATTGGCAGGCCGAGATCGAGCTGGCCAGAGCCAACTGCGAACCGCTCTCCCTGGACGCCACCGGCACCTTCCCCTGGGCCCCCGTCGCCGGCGAGCTGTCCGGAGCCCCCGTGTCGCTGCGCTGGATCTTCGTGCACATGATCGAGGAGTACGCCCGCCACAACGGACACGCCGACCTGCTGCGCGAACGCATCGACGGTACGACCGGCTGGTAAGAACCGAAGAGCGTCCGGAGGACCGGCCTCCACCCGGCCCTCCGGGCACACACGAGGGGCCCGGAACCCTATCGGCGGTTCCGGGCCCCTCGTGTGTGCCTCCCTGTGCCCTACCCGGGCAAGGCGGCTACTTCGCGTCCTTCACCTGCGGCTTGCGCAGCGACAGGTGGAGCTCCTTCATGCGGGACTCGTCCACCTCGCTCGGGGCACCCATGAGCAGGTCCTGGGCATTGCCGTTGAGCGGGAAGGCGATGGTCTCGCGGATGTTCGGCTCGTCGGCCAGCAGCATCACGATGCGGTCGACGCCCGGGGCGATGCCGCCGTGCGGCGGGGCGCCGAACTTGAACGCGCGCAGCATGCCGCCGAACTCGCGCTCGACGTCCTCGTTCGAGTAACCGGCGATCTCGAAGGCCTTGTACATGACCTCGGGCTCGTGGTTGCGGATGGCGCCGGAGGACAGCTCGGTGCCGTTGCAGACGATGTCGTACTGCCAGGCCAGGATGTCCAGCGGGTCCATCGTGTTCAGCGCCTCCAGGCCGCCCTGCGGCATGGAGAACGGGTTGTGCGAGAACTCGATCGCGCCGGTGTCCTCGTTCTTCTCGAACATCGGGAAGTCGACGATCCAGCAGAACCGGAAGACGTTCTCCTCGAAGTGGCCGGCGCGCTTGGCGGCCTCGACGCGGACCGCGCCCATGATCTTGGAGACCTCGTCGAACTCGCCCGCGCCGAAGAAGACGGCGTGGCCGGGGGCCAGGTCCAGGGCCTCGGTGAGGGCCTTGGTGTCGTCCTCGGTGAGGAACTTGGCGATCGGGCCGGACAGGTCCAGCTTTCCGGCGTCTCCGCCCACCCGGACCCATGCCAGGCCCTTGGCGCCCTGCTCGACGGCGTACTCACCGAGACCGTCGAAGAACTTGCGGGACTGGCCCGCGGTGTCCGGCACGGCCAGCGCGCGGACGTGCTTGCCGGCGAATGCCTTGAAGCCGCTGTCGGCGAAGACATCGGAGACGTCGACCAGCTTGAGCTGGGCGCGCAGGTCCGGCTTGTCGGAGCCGTACTTCAGCATCGCCTCGCGGAACGGGATCCGCGGGAAGGGGGAGGTGACGTGGCGGCCGTTGCCGAACTCCTCGAAGAGGTCGGTCATGACCTTCTCGATGACCTGGAAGACGTCCTCCTGCTCGACGAAGGACATCTCGACGTCGAGCTGGTAGAACTCGCCCGGCGAGCGGTCCGCGCGGGCGTCCTCGTCGCGGAAGCAGGGCGCGATCTGGAAGTAGCGGTCGAAGCCCGCGATCATCAGCAGCTGCTTGAACTGCTGGGGCGCCTGCGGCAGGGCGTAGAACTTGCCGGCGTGCAGACGGGAGGGGACCAGGAAGTCGCGCGCGCCCTCGGGGGAGGTGGCGGACAGGATCGGGGTCGCCATCTCGTTGAAGCCGAGGGCGGTCATCTTCTGGCGCATCGAGGCGATGACGGCGGAGCGCAGCATGATGTTGCGGTGCATGCGCTCGCGGCGGAGGTCCAGGAAGCGGTACTCCAGGCGCCGCTCCTCGTTCACGCCGTCGTCGGTGTTGATCGTGAAGGGCAGCGGCTCGGCGGTGCCCAGCACCTCGACCGCGGCGACCTCGACCTCGATCTCACCGGTGGGCAGCTCGGGGTTGACGTTGTCCGCGCCACGGCCGACGACCTTGCCGTCGATGCGGACGACGGTCTCCTTGGTGAGGTGGCTCAGGGCCTCGTTCGCCGCGGTGCCCGGACGGGCGACGAGCTGCACCAGCCCGTGGTGGTCGCGCAGATCGATGAAGAGGATGCCGCCCAGGTCGCGCCGATTGTGCAGCCAGCCGCTCAGTCGCACGTCGGTGTCGACGTCAGCCGCACGGAGCTCGCCGCAGGTGTGGGACCGGTACCGATGCATCGTTCATCCAAGTCGTTGGTCGAGGGGGTTGATCGAAGCTGGCGTTGCACTGGGTTAGCGTGCACACAGCACGTGTGCAAGGGTACTGCCCCACCTGCCATCGGTCGTCGCCCATTCTCAGACCTGCATAAAGCTGACTAACCCGCTTAAAGTGGGGCAATGCGCACCGAGGACGTACTGGCAGCCGTGGCGACCGGCCTGTGGCACTGGGACAACGCCTCGCGCATCGCCACCTTCGACGCCGAGGCCGCCCGTCTCCTGGGCCTGCCGGCGGAGCGCGTCGAGCTGACCGAGTCGGCCGCCCGCGCCCGGTTCCACGCCGTGGACTGGGTCGAGATCATGGGCATCATCAATCTGGCCGTGGCCGAGGGCACCCTCGCCGAGGCCCGGCTGCGCGTGGTCGACGACGTGGGGCGGGTGCTGCGGACGGTGCGCAGCCGCTCCCGGCCCGTGGCGGGCGAGAAGGATTACCTGCTGGTCGGGACCGTTCAGGAGGTCCCCGAGGCACAGCCCGGCACGTCCGCCGTCCGGGCCCAGGTGACCGGCGACTGGCGGCGCAACCGCGAGGCCTTCCTGCTCGACGCGGGCCGGGCGCTGGCCGAGGCCCGCTCGACGGCCGAGGTGCTGCGGGTCGCGGCGGGCCTGTCGATGCCCGGCTTCGTACCGTCGGGACTGGCGGTCTTCAGCGCCGAGGGCAACCGGGTGAGGGTCATCGGCCACCAGGGCTACGGTCCGGGTGAGGCGGAGCCCTTCCTGGACCTGCCGATGGACGCGGCCTACCCGGCGGCCGAGGTCATCCGCACCGGCCGCGCGATCTATCTGCCCAACCCCGAGGACTACGAGCGCCGTTTCCCCGAGGCCTGGAAGCAGGTCGCGCACTTCGGCCGTCAGTCCTGGGCCTTTCTGCCGCTGATCAACGCGGGTCACTCGATCGGCGCCTGGATGGCCGGGTTCTCCATCCCGGTCAGCTTCACCCCCGACGAGCGGTCCGTGCTCACCACCGTCGCCCGGATGCTCGCCCAGGCCCTCAGCCGGGCCAGCCTCCACGAGTCGGAGCGCGAGCTGACCGTCGGCCTCCAGCGCTCGATGATGCCGACCGTCCAGCCGGACATCCCCGGCATGAAGGTGGCCGCCCGGTACGTCCCGACCGGCGGCGGGCTGGAGGTGGGCGGCGACTGGTACGACATGATCCCGCTGCCCTCGGGGCGGATCGCCCTGGTCATCGGGGACGTCCAGGGGCACGACGTACGGGCCGCGGGGCTGATGGGGCAGCTGCGGATCGCGCTGCGCGCGTACGCCTCCGAGGGCCACCACCCCGACGCGGTCCTCTCCCGGGCCTCGCGCTTCCTCTCGGGCGTCAACGACACCGAGACCGAGGACACCGACCCGCGCTTCGCCACCTGCCTCTACATCGAGGTCGACCCCGCCACCGGGCTCCTCGACATCGCCCGCGCCGGGCACCCCGAGCCCGCGATACGCCTCAGCGACGGCACGGTGCTCGTCCGGCCCACGGCGGGCGGCCTGCCGCTCGGCATCGTCCCCGACACGGACTACCCCACCACCCGGCTCGTCCTCGAACCCGGCGAGACGATGATGGTCTGCACGGACGGGCTCATCGAGACCGGCGGCCACGACCTGGAGACCGGCTGGAGCCGGCTGCGCGAGGTCATCGAGGGCTTCCCGCTGGACGGCCGGGAGGGTGCCGGTGATCTGGAACAGCTCGCCGACGCCCTCGTCCAGGCCGTCCACGGCCCGCCCTCCCACTACACCACCGGCCCGCTGGTCGACCGGCGCGAGGACGACATCGCCGTGCTCCTGCTGTCCCGCGAGGCCCCCGCCCCCGCCGGGACCGGCCGCGTCACGCTCCCGCACCCGGCCCGCCGCATGGTCCTGACCATCGCCCAGGCCGAACCGGAGCGCATCGCGGAGTGCCGGCACCAGCTCGGCGAGCTCATGCACGACTGGCGCGACGTGGACCAGATCGACTCGGCGGTGCTGATGGTCTCCGAGATGGTCACCAACGTCCTGGTCCACACGGACGGGGACGCGCTGCTGGTCGCCGAGATAACGGGCGAGCAGGGCGAGCGCTGTCTGCGCGTCGAGGTCGAGGACGGCAGCGACGAGCTGCCGCACCGCCGCCACCCGGGCGAGATGGCGTCCTCCGGACGCGGCCTGGTGCTGATGGAACTGCTCGCCAGTGCGTGGGGGGTCGACCCCCGGGGCGAGGGCAAGAACATCTGGTTCGAGCTGTTCGAGGCGTCCGGGGCGTCGGGCACACACGGGACGCTGCTGAGTCCGGAGGGGCTGGCGGAGGTGACGTAGCGCCTTCGGCTGCGGGCCGTCGTTGCCGCCTGCGGCGGCGGGCGCCCTGCGGGCGCGTCCTCAATCGCCGGACGGGCTTGAAACAAGCCCGCCCGGTGGTCTACCCGCCCGCCCGGGACCGCGGAGCGTAATGCGCGCGCAGCTCCGAGACGACGCCGAAGACCGCCGCCGTCAGCGGCACGGCGAGCAGCATGCCGAGGATCCCCGCGACGCTCGCACCCGCCGTGATCGTCAGCATGACCGTCGCCGGATGCATCTGCACCGTACGGCTCTGGATCATCGGCTGGAGCACGTGCCCCTCCAGCACCTGTACGGCCAGCACCACCCCCAGCACCCACGCGGCCGTGCCGAGGCCCCGGTCGGCCAGGGCCACCAGAACCGCGACCGCTCCGGACAGGAAGGCGCCGAGGTAGGGGATGTACGCGGTGACGAAGACCAGCGCGCCGAGGCCCGCCGCGCCCGGCACCCGCAGGATCAGCAGCCCGGCCATGATGCACACCGCGTCGATCAGCGCGATGAGCGTGGTGCCGCGCATGAACCCCTCGACCGCCCGGTACCCGCGCCGTCCCATCGCCTCCAGGCGGGGGCCGGAGTTCCCGGGGGCGAGGGCGTGCACCGTGGCGGCGGCCTTGTCGGAGTCGCGCAGGAAGAAGAAGGTGAGGAAGAGGGCCAGCACGGCGAGGGCGATCATCTCGCCGACGACGCTGAGCCCGGACAGCACACCGGAGGCGGCCGTGCTGCCGAACTTGCCCAGCAGTTCCTTGCCGTTGCTCGCCAGGTCGTCGAGCGAGGTCCCGGCGGCGCCGAAGTGGTCCGCGAGCTTCCGGGCGGCTTCCTTGACCGAGGCGATGATCTGGTCCCCGGTGTCGATCAGCGCGGCGGCCACGACGTAGCCGGTGCCGCCGACGACCGCGAGCAGCAGCAGGCAGGTCAGCGCCGCCGCGAGCGAGCGCCGCACGCCCATCGCGAGCAGCCGTCGGTGCACGGGCCCGAGCAGCGCCGTGCCGAGCAGCGCGAGCAGTACGGGCGTGACAGCCGCCTTCAGCTGGACGCACAGCCACACCCCGACGGCGGCGACCCCCGCGACCAGCAGCAGGACCAGGCACCAGGCCGCCAGCTTGCGCACGGCACGGGGCAGCAGCGGCTTCAGCTCCGATTCGGTCGGCACGGGCTCAGCGCATCACGGTGATGCGCTGAGAGCTCGGTGGTCGGGGCCGGGTGGGTGAGGGGTGTGCGCACCCCCGCTGCGGCGGCGGGCGCCCGCAGGGCGCTCGCCGCCGCAGGCGGCACGGACGGCCCGCACGAACTACACGGCGTCAGCCGGCACCGTGCCGAGGCGGCCGGCCTGGTAGTCCTCGAAGGCCTGCGCCAGCTCCGCGTGGGTGTTCATGACGAACGGGCCGTAGTGCATCATCGGCTCCCGGATCGGCTGCCCGCCGAGCAGCACGAACTCGAAGTTCGGGCCGCGGGTGTCCTGCTTGTCGTCCGCCCGGACCGTGATCGAGTCGCCGTTGCCGAAGACCACGGACTGCCCCATTCCGAACGGCCGCCGCTCGGCGCCCGCCGTGCCGCTGCCGGAGAGCGCGTACGCGAGGGCGTTGAAGTCCGGCCGCCAGGGCAGGGTGAGTTCCGCGCCCGGGTTGAGGGAGATGTGCGTCATCGTGATCGGCGTGTGGGTGATGCCCGGGCCCTCGTGGCCGTCGATGGTGCCCGCGATCAGCCGCAGCAGCGCGCCGCCGTCGGCCGAGGTGAGCAGCTTGACCTTGCCGCCGCCGATGTCCTGGTAGCGGGGGGCCATCATCTTGTCGGCCTTCGGCAGGTTCACCCACAGCTGGAGGCCGTGGAAGAGCCCGCCGCTGACGACGAGGGACTCCGGCGGGGCCTCGATGTGCAGCAGACCGGACCCGGCGGTCATCCACTGGGTGTCGCCGTCGTTGATCGTGCCGCCGCCACCGTGCGAGTCCTGGTGCACGAAGGTGCCGTCGATCAGATAGGTGACCGTCTCGAAGCCGCGGTGGGGGTGCCAGGGCGTGCCCTTCGGCTCGCCCGGTCCGTAGTCCACCTCCCCCATCTGGTCCATCATGATGAACGGGTCGAGGTACTTGTAAGAGAGCCCCGCGAAGGCCCTGCGGACGGGGAAGCCCTCGCCCTCGAAACCGCTCGGCGCGGTCGCGACGTGCAGCACCGGCCGCTGCCGGCCGTCGGCCGGGGCGGCCACGCGGGGCAGGGTCAGCGGGTTCTCTACGGTTACTGCGGGCATGACAGCCTCCTCGGTTGCGACGCCTTCAAGTTAGTTGAAGAGTGAACAACCTGCAAGGGCGCCCCCATTCCCGGGGCACCCGACGGCCGCACTCCGGGGCACGCGCCGGGCGCGCGCCTCCGGCGCGAACATCATTCGAACGTGGACACTGGGTGAATGCGCCTGAAAGCCACCGACCGCGGCTACGCCTCGGGTCCCGCCGGGACAGCCGCTCTGATCGCCGCCGTCCTGGCCCTGATCGTGATCGGCCTGCTGATGGCGACCCGCGGTCAGGCCTCGGACGCGCCCCTGGCCGAGGGCGACGCCGACGGGCACTACGAGGAGCCGAGGGCCCTGGGCGACGAGAGCGCCGAGGCGATGCGGTCGGTGGTCCGCACCCCGGCGAAGCCCCCCGTGCCCGCACCCGCGGCCGTCGGCTCCGGCAGCGACCCGCTGCCCGCCTCGAAGCCCCTGGAGGCCCGCGAGAGCGACCCCTCGCCGGCCGTGGGCCCGCTGTTCTACACGGGCGAGGGCGAACCGGACCACAGCTGCAGCGCCGGCGTCGTCCACAGCCCCCGGGGCGATCTGGTCGTCACCGCCGCCCACTGCGTGTACCAGCGCGAATTCCGCACCGACATCGCCTTCGTCCCCGGCTACCACGACGGCCTGGCGCCCTACGGCGTCTGGGTGCCCACGTCCGTCGACATCGCCCCCGAGTGGGCCGCCGGCGGCGACCAGGACCACGACGTGGCGTTCCTGCGGGTCCGCCGGGTGGGCGACGACACCCCCATCGAGCGGGTCACGGGCGCCGAGCGCATCCGCTTCCGCCCCGAGCCGGACCGCCCGGCCCGGGTGATCGGCTACCCCATCGGCGAGGAGCGCCCCCTCGCCTGCCAGAACACCACCGGCACCCGCGGCCCCACCCAGCTGCGCTTCGAGTGCCACGGCCTGCCCAACGGCACCAGCGGCGGCCCCATCCTCACCGACGTCGACCGGGCCACGGGCCTGGGCACGATCAACGGCGTCCTGGGCGGCTTCCAGGGCGGCGGCGACGACGAGACGTCGTACAGCTCGTACTTCGGCGACGACATCGAGAAGCTCTACCGCCGGGCGACGGGTTAGCCGCGAACGTCGGCCCCTGCGGGCCGTGGCGTGCGCACCTTCGCTACGCGAAGGTCGTCCTCAATCGCCGGACGGGCTGCATGCAGCCGAACCGGCCACGGTCAGCCATACATCCGGCGCATCGCGAAGTCGACCATCTGCTCGACGGCCTTCGCGTCGAAGACCATCCGGTGGTCGCCCTCCATGTCCAGCACGAAGCCGTAGCCGGTGGGCAGCAGATCGATGACCTCGGCGCCTGTGATCACGAAGTACTTGGACTCCTTGCCCGCGTACCGCCGCAGCTCCTTGAGCGAGGTGAACATCGGGATCACCGGCTGCTGGGTGTTGTGCAGGGCGAGGAAGCCCGGCGTGTCCCCGCGCGGGCAGTAGACCTTCGAGGTCGAGAAGATGATCTGGAAGTCCTCGGCGGACATCGAGCCCGTGGTGAAGGCCCGCACCGCGTCGGCCAGCGACGGCGGGGACGGCTCGGGGTAGAGCGGCTGCTCGCCGTAGCCGCCGGACTGCTGCGGCGGGGCGTAGCCCTGTGTGCCCACGTTCTGGTCGTAGCCGTACATGCACCGAAGCGTACTCAGTCACAGTTGGGCGATCAGGGGTTGCGTCTTATTACCGACCGGTAGCATCATGGAAATTACTGCCCGGTAGTTGTTGAGGATCCACCTCCCACCCTTACGGAGCCGTTGTCATGGGCCACTACAAGTCGAATCTCCGCGACATCGAGTTCAACCTCTTCGAGGTTCTCGGCCGCGACAAGCTGTACGGCACCGGCCCGTTCGCGGAGATGGACGTCGAGACCGCCAAGAGCGTCCTCGCGGAGATCGCGCGCCTCTCGGAGAACGAGCTGGCCGATTCCTTCGTGGACGCCGACCGCAACCCGCCGGTCTTCGACCCGGAGACCAACACCGCTCCGGTTCCGGCCAGTTTCAAGAAGAGCTACCAGGCCTACATGGACGCCGAGTGGTGGCGTCTCGGCATCCCGGAGGGCATCGGCGGCACCACCGCGCCGCGCTCCCTGCTCTGGGGCTTCGCCGAGACCATCCTGGGTGCCAACCCGGCGATCTGGATGTACTCCTCCGGCCCCGCGTTCGCGGGCGTGCTCTACGAGGAGGGCACCGAGGAGCAGAAGCGCATCGCCAAGCTCGCGGTGGACAAGCAGTGGGGCTCCACCATGGTGCTGACCGAGCCGGACGCCGGTTCGGACGTCGGTGCCGGCCGCACCAAGGCCGTCAAGCAGGAGGACGGCTCCTGGCACATCGAGGGCGTCAAGCGCTTCATCACCTCCGGTGAGCACGACATGGCGGAGAACATCTTCCACTACGTGCTGGCCCGCCCCGAGGGCCACGGCCCGGGCACCAAGGGTCTGTCGCTCTTCCTCGTGCCGAAGTTCGAGTTCGACTTCGAGACCGGTGAGCTGGGCGCGCGCAACGGCGTCTACGCCACCAACGTCGAGCACAAGATGGGCCTCAAGGCGTCCAACACCTGCGAGATGACCTTCGGCGACAAGCACCCCGCCAAGGGCTGGCTCGTCGGCGAGAAGCACGACGGCATCCGCCAGATGTTCATGATCATCGAGTTCGCCCGGATGATGGTCGGCACGAAGGCCATCGCCACCCTCTCCACCGGCTACCTCAACGCGCTGGAGTACGCCAAGGAGCGCGTGCAGGGCCCGGACCTGGCCAACTTCATGGACAAGGCCGCCCCCAAGGTCACCATCACGCACCACCCCGACGTCCGCCGCTCGCTGATGACGCAGAAGGCGTACGTCGAGGGCATGCGCGCCCTCGTCCTCTACACCGCCGCCGTCCAGGACGAGATCCTGGTCAAGGAGCACGCGGGCGACGAGGCCTCCCTGAAGGAGGCCAAGGCGCTGCACGGTCTCAACGACCTGCTGCTGCCCATCGTCAAGGGCTACGGCTCGGAGAAGTCCTACGAGCAGCTCGCGCAGTCGCTCCAGACCTTCGGCGGCTCCGGGTACCTCCAGGAGTACCCGATCGAGCAGTACATCCGTGACGCCAAGATCGACACGCTGTACGAGGGCACCACGGCCATCCAGGGCCAGGACTTCTTCTTCCGGAAGATCGTCCGCGACCAGGGCCAGGCGCTGACCACCCTCTCCGAGGAGATCAAGAAGTTCCTCGCCGAGGCCGCCGGCGGCGAGGACCTGGCCGCCGCCCGCGACCAGCTCGCCAAGGCCGCGGTCGACCTGGAGGGGATCGTCGGCGCGATGCTGACCGACCTCGCCGCGACCGAGAAGGACGTCAAGTCCATCTACAAGGTCGGTCTCAACTCCACCCGCCTGCTGATGGCCTCCGGTGACGTCGTCATCGGCTACCTGCTGCTCAAGGGCGCCGCGGTGGCCGCCGAGAAGCTCGGCTCCGCCTCCTCGAAGGACAAGGCCTTCTACGAGGGCAAGATCGCGGCGGCGAAGTTCTTCGCCCAGAACATCCTGCCCGGCGTCTCCGTCGAGCGTTCGCTCGCCGAGTCCGTCGACAACTCCCTGATGGAGCTGGACGAGGCCGCGTTCTAAAGGTCTGCTCCAGGGATTGATCCCGTCATGCGCGAGGCCCGCTTTCCCCTGGGGAGGCGGGCCTTTCGCATCTCGCGCATCAACCGTGCAAGACCCCCCGATCACTTGCCCTGATCCTTATCCTGAGGCCATGAGCTCTGCGCACCGCTTCGACCGCGGCCACACCGACGACCTGATGACCTTTCTCGCGGCGAGCCCCTCGCCGTACCACGCGGTGGCCAACACCGCCGAGCGGCTGGAGAAGGCGGGCTTCCGTCAGGTCGCGGAGACCGACGCGTGGGACGCGTCGACCGGCGGCAAGTACGTGACGCGCGGTGGGGCGATCATCGCCTGGTACGTGCCGGACGGGGCGACCACGGCCACCCCCTTCCGGATCATCGGTGCGCACACCGACTCCCCCAACCTGCGCGTCAAGCCGGTGCCGGACACCGGCTCGCACGGCTGGCGGCAGATCGCCGTGGAGCTCTACGGCGGGACGCTGCTCAACACCTGGCTCGACCGCGACCTCGGCCTCTCCGGCCGGATCACCCTGCGGGACGGCAGCCACCACCTCGTCAACGTGGACCGGCCGCTGCTGCGCGTGCCGCAGCTCGCCGTGCACCTCGACCGGTCGGTGAACTCCGAGGGCCTCAAGCTCGACAAGCAGCGCCACATGACCCCGATCTGGGGCCTGGGCGACCCGCACGAGGGCGACCTCATCCGTTTCGTCGCCGAGGAGGCGGGCGTCGCGGCCGAGGAGGTCACGGGCTGGGACCTGATGGTCCACAGCGTCGAGGCCCCCGCCTACCTCGGACGCGACCAGGAGCTGCTGGCCGGCCCCCGGATGGACAATCTGCTGTCCGTGCACGCCGGCATCGCCGCGCTCACCGCGGCCACCGCGTCCGCGAGCCTGCCGTACATCCCCGTGCTCGCCGCGTTCGACCACGAGGAGAACGGCAGCCAGTCCGACACCGGCGCCGAAGGCCCGCTGCTGGGCAATGTCCTGGAGCGGTCCGTCTTCGCCCGCGGCGGTTCGTTCGAGGACAAGGCGCGTGCGTTCGCCGGCACGGTCTGTCTGTCCTCCGACACCGGCCACGCCGTGCACCCCAATTACTCCGAGCGCCACGACCCGGGCCACCACCCGATGCCCAACGGCGGCCCGATCCTGAAGGTCAACGTCAACCAGCGGTACGCGACCGACGGCAGCGGACGGGCCGTCTTCGCCGCCGCGGCCGAGCGGGCGGGCGTGCCCTGGCAGCACTTCGTCTCCAACAACTCCATGCCCTGCGGCACCACCATCGGGCCCATCACGGCCGCCCGGCACGGCATCACCACGGTCGACATCGGCGTCGCGATCCTCTCCATGCACTCGGCGCGCGAGCTGTGCGGGGCGGATGACCCGTACCTTCTCGCGGGTGCGCTGACCGCCTTCTTGGAGGGCTGAGGCCCGGCTGTGCCGCCTACGGCGGCGGGCGCCCTGCGGGCGCGTCCTCAATCGCCGGACGGGCTGGATATGGCTGAGCCCAGCCAATCGCAGCCCGTCCGGCGATTGAGGACACCGCCGCGCAGCGGTGGTCCGCCCGCACGGGTGGGAAGATCGGCCTTACCGGCCCGTCAACCGTCTCATCGGGGAGAAACCACCATGTCCATGCGCACCCGCATAGCCGCCGCCGCGCTCAGCGCCACGGCCGCCCTCACCCTCACCGCCTGTGGTGGTGGCGGAGACGACGCGGGCTCCACGTCGGACAAGACCGGCCCGGCCGGCACGGCGTCGCCCGCCAAGGACGAGGAAGCGGCGGCGGAGGCCAAGGGCGGCGAGAGCGGCTCCGCGGCCGGCAGCAGCGACAAGGGCAAGAGCGCCGCGCCCGGCGTCTGCGCCTCGGGCACCGTCAAGGTCGAGGTCAAGGCCGTCAGCACGCCCGTCAACCACCTGCTGGTGGTGGCCACCAACACCTCGAAGTCGGCCTGCACCGCGCACGGCTATCCGTTCCTGCGCTTCGACCAGGACCAGGCCACGACCCCCGTGATCGACAAGAGCCGCCCCCAGGCTCCCGTCACCCTCGCCCCGGGCAAGTCCGCCTACGCGGGCATCATCACCTCCGCCGCCGACGGTTCGGGCGGCACCGGCCGCAAGGCCAAGAAGCTCGCCGTCTCCTTCCAGGGCCCGGGCGACGGCAGCAGCGTCGGCGACAAGGTGGACGCCCCCCTGCCCGGCGGTTCCGTCCACGTCGACGACCAGGCCCAGGGGACGTACTGGCAGGACAGTCAGGCCGCCGCGCTCAAGTGGTAGCGGACCGACGTTGATTGGCCGGCCCGGTCCGGGGTACCCGCACCCCAGCGAACCGGAACGGCCAATCGACATCGGAGGCGTTTGCCATGGGTATGGGCGGCTGCATCGGTCTGATCGCGGTGGGGGCCATCCTCACCTTCGCCGTGGACTGGCACATGGACGGCGTGAACGTCACCCTGCTCGGCCTGATCCTGATGGCCGTCGGCATCCTCGGCGTCTGCGCCTACGTCAGCATCTTCCAGCGACGCAGGACGCAGCCGCCGCCCCCGGCCGCGCCCGTCGTCGAGGAGGAACACCGCTACACGCGCTGACCCCGGCGCCCTGAGCCGCTTACGTGTCCAGGCCCGCCAGGACCAGCGGCAACCGCTCGGCGCCGCCGGGCACGACGCGCACCGGTACCCCCCAGTCCTGCTGGTGCATGTGGCAGGCGGGGTATTCGTTCTCCGGGTCGTCGTCGCAGGACGCGGCCATCGCCGAGACGTGCAGCACGCCCTCGGTCATGCCGTCCGCCAGCACCAGGTCGCGGCCCAGGTCCGTACCGGTGCCCGAGCCCTCTGCCAGGAGTTCCGGCGGGGTCGAGCTCACCAGAAGACGGGTCGACGGCCCGTAGCGGGTGTCCAGCTTCTGGCCCGTCGGGGCCTGGAAGACGACGTCCAGCCGCAGCCGCCCGGGCGCGACGTCGGTCGCCGCCCGCTGGGTGCGGTGCGCGACGGACTCCACCCGAACGGCCTCCTCCGGCAACCGCAGCCGTGTCAGCCGGTGCCGGGCGGACTCCACGACCACGATGTCGTCGCCGACGAGGACCGCGTCCGACGGCTCCCGCAGGTCCGTCGCGAGCGTGGTGACCTCGCCGGTCGCCGGGTCGTAGCGGCGCAGGGCGTGGTTGTACGTGTCGGAGACGGCCACCGAGCCGTCGGGCAGGGCGGTCACCCCCAGTGGGTGCTGGAAGAGGGCCTGACCGGCCTCGCCGTCGCGGTGTCCGAAGTCGAAGAGCCCCGTGCCGACGGCCGTGCGGACCGCGAAGCCCTCACCGTCCCGCTCGACGTAGCGCAGGGCGCTGGTCTCCGAGTCCGCGACCCACAGCCGGTCCTCGGTGGCGGCCAGCCCGGACGGCTGGGCGAACCACGCCTCGGGCGCCGGTCCGTCGACCAGCCCCTCGTTCGTCGTACCGGCCGCGACCTCGACGGTGCCGGTCGCCGGGTCGTACGTCCACAGCTGGTGCACACCCGCCATGGCGATCCACAGCCGGTCCGCGAACCAGGCCACGTCCCAGGGGGAGGACAGGTCCACCTCGGTGGCGGGGCCGGAGGTGGGGCGGCCCTGCATCCACTGGCGGCCGGTCCCCGCGAGGGTGGTGACGGCGCCGGTGGCGGGGTCGTAGGCGCGCAGGGCGTGGTTGACCGTGTCGGCGACGGCGACCGTGCCGTCGGGGAGCAGCGCCAGGCCCTGCGGCTCGCTGAAGCCGTCGGGGCCGAAGCCGCGCTCGCCGGAGCCGACGCGTCGCACGACGCTCTCGCCGTCCGCGGCCAGCTCGACGAGCTGGTGCCGGGTGGAGTCCGAGACGAGGAAGGTGCCGCCGGGGAGCAGCACGGCCTTGCCGGGGAAGCGCAGATCGGTCGCGACCGGCTCGGGGGCGACGTAGGGGCCGTCGCCGCGCCGCAGAGTGCCCTTGGCCGCGTGCTCGGCCTCCAGCTCGCCGACGAGCTGCTCCAGGGCGTGGGCATGGCCCTCGCCTGCGTGCTGGGCGACGACGTAGCCCTCGGGGTCGATGACGACGAGCGTGGGCCAGGCCCGCACGGCGTACTGCTTCCAGGTGGCGAGTTCGGGGTCGTCCAGGACGGGGTGGTGCACCTCGTAGCGCTCGACGGCGTCGACGACGGCCTGGTGCTCGGCCTCGTGGACGAACTTCGGCGAGTGCACACCGATGATCACGACGGTGTCGCGGTGCTTCTCCTCCAGCTCCCGCAGCTCGTCCAGGACGTGCAGGCAGTTCACACAGCAGAACGTCCAGAAGTCGAGGATGACGATGCGTCCTCGCAGGTCGGCCAGGGTGAGGGCGGTGCCGCCGGTGTTCAGCCAGCCGCCCTTTCCGATGAGTTCGGGGGCGCGGACGCGTGCGTGTGGGGCCATGCCCCTATCCAACATCACCGGTCGGCGCGGGTATTCCTGCCGGGCCGGGCGGGCCCGGCCCGGCTGCTTCCGGGCTACTTCCGGCCCAGCACCCGGTCCTTCAACGCCGGGAAGTCCTCGCGGACCTTGGCGACGCGGGCGGTGTCCAGGTCCACGGTGAGGACCTCCTCGCCCGTGCCCGCCTCGGCCAGGACCTCGCCCCAGGGGTCGACCACGATGCTGTGCCCGGCCTGCTCGACGCCCGCGTGGGTGCCCGCGGTGTCGCAGGCGAGGACGTACGACTGGTTCTCCACGGCCCGCGCCTTGGCGAACAGCGTCCAGTGCTCGCGGCGCCGCGCCGGCCAGCCCGCGGGGACGACCAGCGTCTGCGCGCCCGCGTCGACGAGTGCGCGGAACAGCTCGGGGAAGCGCAGGTCGTAGCAGGTCGCGAGGCCGAGGGTGGTCTGCGGCAGCGGCACGGTGACGGCCTCGGAGCCGGGGGCCATCATGACGGCCTCGCCCTTGTCGAAGCCGAAGCGGTGGATCTTGCGGTAGGTGCGGACCAGGTCGCCCTTGGGCGAGAAGACGAGGGAGGTGTTGTAGAGCGGGCCGTCAGGGTCCCGCTCGACGATCGAGCCCGCGTGCAGCCAGACGCCGGTGTCCCAGGCGGCCGCCGCCATGGCCTCGGCCGTGGGGCCGTCCAGCGCCTCGGCCTCCTCGGCGAAGGACTCGTACGCGAAGGCGCCCACCGTCCACAGCTCGGGCAGCACCACGAGATCGCTGCCCCGCTGCTCGCGCACGAGGGAAGCCACTCGCGTCCGGCGCTCGGCGACCGGCTCGTCCGGGTCCACACCGATCTGGATCAAAGAGGCGCGCACAGTACCACCACTCTCAGCATTCGAACCGTCGGCGCGGCACGCGTTCGTCGTTGAAAGCCCTGCCGGGGCGCCCGTGCGCAGCGTAACTTAACTGCATAGAACCCATACAGCACTTAACCGAACTCCAGTAGCAGCACGGCAGTAGCAGCGCAGCCCGTCCGAGCAGTCAGTCCGCGTACGTACCGCACCGCCCGAGGGGTCCCGTGACCGTCCACCCAAGCCTCCAGCCCGCCATCGACGCCTGGACCCATTCCATCGAGGCCATCAACGAATTGGTGAGACCGCTCGCGGAGAGCGAATGGAACCGGGCCACCGAATGCCCCGGGTGGTCCGTGCGCGACGTGGTCTCGCACGTCATCGGCGTCGAGTGCGAAATGCTGGGCGAGCCAAGGCCGATACACACACTGCCGCGCGATCTCTACCACGTGACCGACGAGTTCTCGCGGTACATCGAGGTGCAGGTCGATGTGCGGCGCTGCCACACGGCTCTGGAGATGACGTCCGAGCTGGAGTACACGATCATCCGGCGCTCGCGTCAGCTGCGCAACGAGACGCGTTCCCCGCAGGCGCCGGTCCGCTGGCCGCTGGGCAGCGGCAACGAGCAGACGCTGGAACGGGCGCTCACGATAAGGGCCTTCGACGTGTGGACGCACGAACAGGACCTGCGGCGCGCCCTGGGCAAGCCCGGCAACCTCGACTCCCCGGGCGCGGCCCTCACCCGTGACTTCCTGCTTCTCGCCCTGCCCAAGGTCGTCGCGATGGACGCGGGCGCTCCGGCGGGGTCGGCGGTCGTCTTCGACGTGCACGGGCCGCTGGAGTTCCTGCGGACGGTGCGCATCGACGCGCAGGGCAGGGGGGCGATCGACAGCAGTGTGTCGCTGGGGCCGACGGCGACGCTCGCCCTGGACTGGGAGACCTATGCCCGCCTGGCGTGCGGGCGGGTGCGCCCGGAGGCGGTGGCGGACCGGGTGAAGGTGGAGGGTGAGCGGCGGCTGGCGGCGGCGATCCTCCGGGAGTTCGCCGTCACGCCGTGACCGCGGGCACGCCGTGATCCTGCGCGCGTGATCCCGCCGTCGGCCCGCGCCCGTCAGACAGGCACGTGGACCGTCTCCACCCGTGACGCCACCACCCGTTCCCGTTCCCGCCGCTGCGCCCTGGTGCGCAGCCGCAGGATCTGGGACAGGCCGAGCGCCTCCAGCACGAACACCGACGCGAACGCGACCCGGTAGTTGTCGCCGGTCGCGTCCAGCAGCAGGCCCACGGCCAGCAGGGTGGTCATGCAGGCGACGAACCCGCCCATGTTCACGATGCCCGAGGCCGTGCCCTGGCGCTCGGGCGGGTTGGCGGGGCGGGCGAAGTCGAAGCCGATCATCGAGGCCGGTCCGCAGGCGCCGAGGACCACGCACTCCGCGATGAGCAACCACATCGGGGCGTGCGTGCCGGGCCAGACGACGGTCGACGCCCACAGCAGGGCGGTCGCGGCGACGGTGCCGAGGGCGAGCGGCAGCCGGGCGGCCCGGTGCCGGCCGATGACCTGGCCGTAGACGAGGCCGATGGCCATGTTCGACAGCACGACGAGGGTGAGCAGGGCGCCCGCGGTCCCGCGGCTCAGGCCCTGCGCCTCGACGAGATAGGGCATGCCCCACAGCAGCAGGAAGACCATCGCCGGGAAGCCGGTGGTGAAGTGCACCCACATGCCCAGCCGCGTCCCCGGCTCCCGCCAGGCTCGGGCGATCTGCTGCCGGACGAAGCCGCTGCCCGTGTGGGAGTGGGGTACGGGTGCGTACCCCTCGGGGTGGTCCTTGAGGAAGAGCAGCAGCAGGACGAGTACGACCACGCCGGCCGTGGCGCTGCCGGCGAACGTCGTCGTCCAGCCCGCGCTGTGCAGCAGCCGCGCGAGCAGCAGCGTCGAGATCAGATTGCCCGCCATCCCGAACAGCGCCGCGACCTGCGCGATCATCGGCCCGTGCCGGGCGGGGAGCCACCGCGCACCGAGCCGCAGCACGCTGATGAACGTCATCGCGTCACCGCAGCCGAGCAGCCCGCGGCTGGCGAGGGCCGTGCCGTACGAGTGGGAGAGCGCGAACGCGAACTGCCCGGCGGTGAAGAGCACGACGCCGAGCGCCAGCACGTTCTTCGTGCCGAGCCGGTCGACCATCAGGCCGACGGGTATCTGCATGCCGGCGTAAACCAGCAGTTGGAGTATGGAGAACGTCGACAGGGCGGACGCGTTGATGTGGAACCGCTCGGCGGCGTCGATGCCGGCCACACCGAGGCTGGTGCGGAAGACGATCGCGACGAAGTACACCCCGACGCCCAGCCCCCAGACGGCCATCGCCCGCCGCCCGCCGGGTGGGTCGCCGGGCAGCCCGGTGGAACCCCCGCTCATCGCCTCTCCCCCTGTCATCGTTCGTGGCCCTGTGCCAGGTTCCGCACCCAGCTGACGTGCTGGTCGACGATGCCGATGGCCGCCTCCGCGTCCCCGGCGCGCAGCGCTTCGAGGATCTCGATGTGCTCGGCGATGTTCTTCGCGATCCGGTCGGGATGGGCGTGCATCACGGCGACGCCCATGCGCAACTGCCGGTCGCGGAGCTGGTCGTACAGCCGCGAGAGGATCTGGTTGCCCGCGCTGCGCACGATCTCGGCGTGGAAGGCCCGGTCGCTGACCGACACCGCGGCGAGGTCCCCGGCCGCGGCCTGCCGCCGCATGTCCTCCACGAGCTCCTCCAGCCGGGCGAGGAGCGCGGGCGCCGCGGGCACGGCCTTCCCGGCCGCGTGCTTCTCCACCAGCAGCCGGGTCTCCACCACGTCCGCGATCTCCTGCGCGGACACGGCGAGCACCAACGCCCCCTTTTTCGGATAGAGCTTGAGCAGCCCCTCGGCCTCGAGTCTGAGCAACGCCTCCCGCACCGGAGTCCGCGAGACCCCCACCTCACCGGCCAAGTCCCCCTCGGTCAGCAACGTCCCGCCCTCGTAGCGCCGCTGCAGCACGGCGTCCTTCACATGCGCGTACACACGGTCGGCGGCAGGACGCTTGGCGGTGGCGGTTGCTGACATGCGCACAGCATAGATACAACAGGTATCCGTGGGGAGTGGCGTTTCGCGATGCGGGACGCCACATGGCTACCGACCCGACGCCGCTTACACCCCCGCCCAGCCGTCCATGGGGGTGATGAAGACGAAGCGCAGGTCCGGGCGCTGTATGGGGAGGAGGACGTGGGTGGTCACGCGGATTTCCGCGTTGCCGTGGTACGGCAGGCGCAGCCGGAAGACGTGGCCGTCACGGTGCTCGACGACGTCGGATTCCTCGGACCATATGCGGCGGCAGTCGGCGTCGGCTTCGAGGATGTCGTGGACGAGGGTGCGCAGTTGGGCGTCGGCGGGGTTGCTGTTGGCGGCCACGCGGAGCATGGCGAGGTAGATGCGGGCGCAGCTGTCCTCCCAGTCGAGCATCTGCTCGCGGGCCTCGGGGTCCAGGAGGGTCCAGCGCATGAGGTTCGCGCCGGGGCGCAGGACCCAGGGGAACCACTCGCCCATCAGGGGGTTGGCGGCGACGACGTTCCAGGCGACGTCGGAGAGGTAGGCGGGGTAGGAGACCTGCTGTTCGAGCAGGGCCTGGACGCCGCGGGGGAGGTCCGTCGGGTCGGGGGCGAGGAGGCCGGGCGGGCGGCGGCCGCAGACGGCGAGGAAGAGGGTCAGGGTCTCGGCCTCGCTGAGGCGCAGCGCCTGCGCGACGCGCAGCAGGAAGCTCTCGGAGAAGTCCTGACGGCGGCCCGCCTCCAGGGCGCGGTACCAGCCTTCGCTGACCCCGGTCATCCTGGCCACGTGCGCCTGGGAGAGCCGGCGGCCGGGGCGGGGGTGGAGGCCGCGCAGTTCGGGGACGGTCCGGGCGTCGACGCGGGACCGCCAGGCGCGCAGCAGGCGGCTGATGGACTCGCCGTCGACGCGGTTCACGCGCCCTCCAAATTCCGACACTGCAAGTGTTGGTCAATCTTAAGTAAATTGCGCAGCACGGGCCATTCCACCCTCTACCAGGGGTGGGTATATCCCGAGGCCGCTCCGCACACGGGCAGAGGGCCCGGACGCCGCTCTCTCCTCGCTGGAGGGGGGTGAGGAGGGAGCGTCCGGGCCCTTCGTCCTGTTCAGGGGCTCCCGAACAGGCACGCGCGCGTGCGTCAGCCCCAGGTGATCAGACGCTTGGGGTTCTCCAGCACGGCCGCCACGTCCGCGAGGACCTTGGAGCCGAGTTCCCCGTCGACCAGGCGGTGGTCGAAGGACAGCGCCAGGGTGGTGACCTGGCGGGGCTTGACCTTGCCCTTGTGGACCCAGGGCTGGAGCTTGACCGCACCGAACGCCAGGATCGCGGACTCGCCCGGGTTGAGGATGGGCGTGCCGGTGTCGACGCCGAAGACGCCGACGTTGGTGATGGTGACCGTGCCGCCGGACATGTCCGCCGGGCTGGTCCTGCCCTCGCGGGCGGTGGCGATCAGCTCGCCGAGCGCCGCGGACAGCTGGGGAAGGGTCTTGGCCCCGGCGTCCTTGATGTTCGGGACGATCAGACCGCGCGGCGTGGCCGCGGCGATGCCGAGGTTCACGTAGTCCTTGCGGACGATCTCCTGGTTGGCCTCGTCCCAGGACGCGTTGACGTCCGGGTTGCGCTTGATCGCGACGAGCAGCGCCTTCGCGACGAGCAGCAGCGGGTTGACGCGCAGCCCGGCCATGTCGGGGTCGGTCTTGAGCTGCTGGACGAGCTTCATCGTGCGGGTCACGTCGACGGTGACGAACTCCGTGACGTGCGGCGCGGTGAAGGCGCTCGCGACCATCGCCTGGGCGGTGGCCTTCCGCACGCCCTTGACCGGGATCCGCGTCTCACGGGCGGCGAAGTCGGCCGCGGCGGACGGCGCGGGCGCGGCGGGGGCCGCCGGCTCCTCCGCGACCGGGGCCGGTGCCGTGCGCGCGGCCACGGCCGCGTGGACGTCCTCGCGGGTCACGATGCCGTCCGTGCCGGTCGGGACGACCGTCGCGAGGTCGACGCCGAGGTCCTTGGCGAGCTTGCGGACCGGCGGCTTGGCCAACGGCCGGCCGGCGGGCTCCACGGGTGCGGCAGGCGCGGCAGGCACCGGCGCAGGGGCGGTCGGGGCGGTCGGCGCAGGGGCAGCCGGGGCGGCGTGGCCGTTCATCTCCGCCTGGATCGCCGCGGCCATGTGCTGCTGCACCGGCGCGGGCTGCGCCTTGCGGGCGCGGCGCTTGGTCGAGGACGGCGCGGCGCCGTAGCCGACCAGCACGGCCTGGCGGCCCTGCGGCTCCGGCTCGGCCTCGACCGCGGGCGCCGCGGCGGGCGCCGCCGGGGCGGCCTCGGCCGGTCCCGCACCGGGCTGGGTGTCGACCGAAATGATCGCGGTGCCGACGTCCACCGTCACGCCCTCGCCGAAGCGCAGCTCGTGCACCACGCCGTCGAAGGGGATCGGCAGCTCGACGGCGGCCTTGGCGGTCTCGACCTCGCAGACCACCTGCCCGTCGGAGACGGTGTCCCCGACGGCCACGTACCACTTGAGGATCTCGGCCTCGGTGAGGCCCTCGCCCACGTCGGGCATCTTGAACTCGCGGAAGCGCTGGTCGTTGGCAGTGCTTGCAGTCATCGTCACGACTCTCCTCGGCCCCTCAGTACGCCAACGCGCGGTCTACGGCATCGAGCACCCGGTCCAGGCCCGGAAGGTACTCGTCCTCGAGACGCGACGGCGGATAGGGGGCGTGGTAGCCGCCGACCCGCAGGACGGGGGCCTCCAGGTGGTAGAAGCAGCGCTCGGTGATCCGGGCGGCGATCTCGGAGCCGGTGCCCAGGAAGACCGGGGCCTCGTGCACGATCACCAGGCGGCGGGTCTTCTCCACGGACGCCTGGATCGCGTCGAAGTCGATGGGCGACATTGAGCGCAGGTCCAGGACCTCCAGGGACTTGCCCTCCTCCTCGGCCGCCGCGGCGGCCTCCAGACAGGTCTTCACCATCGGCCCGTAGGCGGCGAGGGTGAGGTCCGTGCCCGGGCGGGCGGTGCGGGCCGCGTGCAGCGGGCCGGGGATCGCCTCGGTGTCGACCTCGGAGCGGTCGTGGTAGCGGCGCTTGGGCTCGAAGAAGATGACCGGGTCGTCGCTCTGGATGGCCTGCTGGAGCATCCAGTACGCGTCGGCGGCGTTCGACGGCGAGACGCACTTGAGGCCCGGGACGTGCGCGAAGAGCGCCTCGGGGGACTCGCTGTGGTGCTCGACGGCGCCGATCGCGCCGCCGTAGGGGATGCGGATGACGACCGGCAGCTTGATCTTGCCGAGCGCGCGGGCGTGCATCTTGGCGAGCTGGGTGACGATCTGGTCGTACGCGGGGAAGACGAACCCGTCGAACTGGATCTCCACCACGGGACGGTAGCCGCGCAGCGCCAGGCCGATCGCGGTGCCGACGATGCCGGACTCGGCGAGCGGGGTGTCGATCACCCGGTCCTCGCCGAAGTCCTTCTGCAGACCGTCGGTGACCCGGAAGACGCCGCCGAGCTTGCCGACGTCCTCACCCATGATCAGGACCTTGGGGTCGGTTTCCAGGGCGGTGCGCAGCGAGGCGTTGATGGCCTTGACGATGGAGAGCTTCTCGGCAGCCATGATCAGTTGCTCTCCTCTGCGAAGGACGCCTGGTATGCGGCGAATTGGGCGCGCTCTTCGTCGACGAGGGCGTGGCCGTCGGCGTAGATGTTCTCAAAGATGGCCATGTTGTCCGGGTCCGGCATGGTCCGGACCGCGTCGCGCACCCGCTTGGCGAGGGCGTCGGCCTCGGTCTCCAGCCCGGCGAAGAACTCTTCGTCGGCGTTGCCCTCGCTCTCGAGGTAGGCGCGCAGCCGCAGGATCGGGTCCTTGGCCTCCCACTGCTCGCGCTCCTCGTCCCGCCGGTACTTCGTCGGGTCGTCGGAGGTGGTGTGGGCACCCATGCGGTACGTGAAGGCCTCGATGAGCATCGGGCCCTGGCCGGTGCGGGCGCGCTCGAGGGCGGCCTTGGTGACGGCGAGGACGGCGAGGACGTCGTTGCCGTCGACGCGGACGCCGGGGAAGCCGTAGCCCTGGGCGCGCTGGTAGAGCGGGACGCGGGTCTGCCGCTCGGTGGGCTCGGAGATGGCCCACTGGTTGTTCTGGCAGAAGAAGACGACCGGCGCGTTGTAGACGGCCGAGAAGGTGAACGCCTCGGCGACGTCGCCCTGGCTGGACGCGCCGTCGCCGAAGTAGGCGATCACGGCGGAGTCGGCGCCGTCCTTGGCCACGCCCATGGCGTAACCGGTCGCGTGCAGCGCCTGCGAGCCGATGACGATGGTGTAGAGGTGGAAGTTGTTCTCGTTGGGGTCCCAGCCGCCGTGGTTGACCCCGCGGAACATCCCCAGCAGATTGGTCGGGTCGACCCCGCGGCACCAGGCGACGCCGTGCTCGCGGTAGGTGGGGAAGACGTAGTCGTCGGGGCGGGTGGCCCGGCCGGAGCCGATCTGCGCGGCCTCCTGGCCGAGCAGCGAGGCCCACAGACCCAGCTCGCCCTGCCGCTGCAAGGTGGTGGCCTCGGCGTCGAACCTGCGGGTCAGCACCATGTCCCGGTACAGGCCGCGCAGTTCCTCGGGCGTGAGGTCGATGGAGTAATCCGGGTGCTCGACCCGTACGCCTTCGGGCGTCAGCAGTTGCACGAGCTCCGGCTGTCCCGGCGAGGCGGCCGGCTTTCCGGCGCGCTTGCTGCTGCTGCGTCGCGGCTTGCGCGCGGCAGTGCTGTCCACGGTCACGTGTGCTCCTCCGTCTGTCCGGCCCCCGGGGTCGCCGGCGGCCAGAGGGGGTCCCCCCGCCGTGAGACAGGGGGAGGCTCGCTCGATCCCCGACGGCACACGGGGTGGGTGTGCCGAGGCCGGAACCGGGCGTGACAGGCGCCCCGGCCAAAGGCCTGCAATAAGCACGTTACCCAGAAGGCCGCATTCCTGCGAAACCCCTACTGACCTGCGATTTTGCTTGGATTTCCAAGTAAATGCGCAAAGCGGGGTTCCGCTACTGGTCACAGCCTTGTGAGCACAGCCTTGCGAGCTGCCGGAACGACCGCACGTTATCCCGGAGGACAAGAGCAGGGGAAGAGTCGATGTGTGAGACTGATCGTGTGCCCGAACAACGAAAAATCACGGTATTTCTGCTCGACGACCATGAGGTCGTCCGTCGGGGCGTCCACGAGATGCTCTCCGCGGAGGAGGACATCGAGGTCGTGGGCGAGGCCGGAACGGTCGCCGACGCACTCGTGCGCATTCCCGCCACCAGGCCGGATGTGGCCGTTCTGGACGTTCGCCTTCCGGATGGCAGCGGAGTAGAAGTATGCCGCGAGATCCGTTCTCAGGACGAAAACATCAAATGTTTGATGCTCACGTCGTTCGCGGACGACGAAGCCCTGTTTGACGCGATCATGGCAGGTGCGTCGGGCTATGTCCTGAAAGCCATCCGGGGCAATGAACTGCTCTCGGCGGTGCGCGACGTGGCCGCCGGCAAATCCCTGCTGGACCCGGTGGCGACCGCCCGGGTACTGGAGCGGCTGCGCGACGGCAAGGACCCCAAGGGCGACGACCGGCTCGCGAACCTCACCGACCAGGAGCGCCGGATCCTGGACCTGATCGGCGAGGGCCTGACCAACCGCGTCATCGGCGAGCGGCTGCATCTCGCCGAGAAGACGATCAAGAACTACGTCTCCAGCCTGCTCTCCAAGCTGGGCATGGAGCGCCGCTCCCAGGCCGCCGCGTATGTCGCACGGCTCCAGGCGGAGAAGTCCCGCTGACGCCTCTCGCCTGGCCGGCGGTCCGTCGACTGCGGGCCGTCCTTGCCGCCTGCGGCGGCGGGCGCCCTGCGGGCGCGTCCTCAATCTCCCCCAGCTACCGCTGGGGGGACCCCCAGCGGGCTTGATGTGGCTGAGGCCGTCCGAATCAAGCCCGTCCGGCGTTTGAGGACAACCGTCGCGCAGCGGCGGTGCGTACGACGACCGCCGCCGGCCAGGCAAAACGCAGGGATTCGGGACCAACGTCCCGAAACGAAAGGGCCGGGTGTCCTCTTCCTTCGCACCGCTCTCAGCGGGCACAGTGGTGACCATGCTTTCCGAGCTTCCCCAGCCGTCCCCGGCCATCGCCCGCCCGGAGGCGACCGACGAGCGCCGAGCGCTCGATCTGCTCGCCCGCACGCCCTACGGCCGGGCCTCGGTCAGCATGCGCGCCCTCCCGTTCGTCACCGTCGCCCGCCACATCGTGGTCGACGCCCCCGCGTCGCCCTCGCCCCGCGTCCTGCTGCGACTGCACGGCGGCTTCGGCTACGCCCAGGCGTGCGACGGCAGCGTCGTCGCGTACAGCGCCGACAACCTCAGCGGTCGCGAAGAGGGCGACGAGGACGTGTGGACCGTCCAATTCGTGGGCATGGCACGGCTCTTCACCCCGAGCCCCGCCGAGACCGAGCTGTTCGGGCGCCCCCCGCGCACCGCGGACGGAGCCCCCTTCGATCCCGAATACCTGTGCATCGAACCGCAGTTCATCAGCCTGCATCACCTGGAAGGCGTCCCCGCGCGACAGTTCACGCACTCGCCGTGATCTAACATTTGACATGTGCCGCGCTCACTTGTCTCCCCTGTTCATGCCGGACCTGTTCACGCCGGAGCTCAGGGGCCCGACGGCGGCACCCTGCGCACCCTGCTGGGCCGCTACGGACTCGACGGTGAGCCCGTCTCCTGCGAACCGCTGACCGAGGGCCTCCTCAACCGCGGTTACCGCCTCTCCACCACCCGCGGCCGCTTCTTCCTCAAGCACCATCTCGACGGCGACCAGGCCGCCATCGCCCGCCAGCACCATGTGACGCTCCGGCTGGGCGCGCTCGGCCTGCCCGTCGCCCCTCCCGTCGCCGACGCCGAGGGCTCCACGGTCACCGTCCTCGGCGGCCGCTGCTATGCCCTGCACCCCTGGGTCGACGGCCGGCACCGCGACGGCGAGGAGCTCACCGCCGTCCAGTCCCGCCGCCTCGGCACCCTGCTGGGCCACGTCCACACGTGTCTGGAGCAGGTCATGGAGGGCCCGGAGGGGGCCTGTGATGGCTCCGGGCCCGCCCCGGACGCCGCAGCCGACCCCGAGGACACCTACACCCTCATCGAGGAGCTCCTGACGCTGGTCCGCCGCAAGGGCGGCCGCCCCCGCGACCCCTTCGACGAACTGGCCGAGCACCGCCTCGTCGAGCGCCGCGCCCTGCTGGAGGCGCACGCCCACCGCCGGCCGACCCCCTGCGCCACCCCCGCCCGGGGGTGGGTGCACGGCGACTTCCACCCGCTCAACCTGCTCTACCGGGGCGCCGAACCCGCCGCGATCGTCGACTGGGACCGCCTGGGCGTCCAGCCGCGCGCGGAGGAGGCCGTACGGGCCGCCGTGATCTTCTTCCTGCGCCCCGGCGGCACGCTGGACCTCGCGAAGGTACGCCCGTACGCGCGCGCGTACCGGGGCGCGACCGGCGCGAGCGAGGCCGAACTGGCCGCCGCCGTGCACCGGGTGTGGTGGGAGCGGCTCAACGACTTCTGGATGCTGCGCTGGCGCTATCAGCTCGGCGACCACCGCGCCGACCCCGGCTTCCCCGCGTCGGCGGCGCTGTCGGTGTGGTGGACGCGCGAGTACGAGGCCGTGCGCGAGGCTTTCACGGACTGAGCGGGGGCGGGTGAGGGTTTTTCCCGGCGCGCGGCGCGTAAGGCCCTCAGAAACGGCTACAGGCCCGTCCCGGGCCCGCTCCGGGTCCTTGGCGGACCGGGGGCGGGCCGGGACGGGCCCGGCCTCACTGCTTCTCGGCTGTCGTCACTCAGCCGGTGGCGCCCTGGACGGCGCCACCCTGCGTGCCGCCCGAATCGCCCGGGGGGTTCGTGGGCGGCTTGGGGTCGTCCGTCGGGCCCGTCGTCGGGTCCTGGGTGACCGGGGCCGTCGGCCCGGTCGTCGGGCCGGTCGTGGGCCCGGTCGTCGGGTCCTTGGTCGGGTCCTTGGTCGGGTGGTTGCCCGTGTCCCGGGTCCACTCCGGATCCGGCTCCTCCTCGCCCGTGTTGCCCGTGGTGCCGTTGGGCTCGGCGGAGGGCGAGTGCTTCTCGGGGCTCTTGGAGGTGCCGGGGCTCGGCGAGCTGGGTGCGGTGGTGGTCTTGTCCGGCTTCTTCTTCTGGGTGTCGCCGGACGACTTGTTGCCCTGGTTCACCGCGAAGACCACGCCCACCGCGATCGCTATCACCGCGAGGGCGGCGACCAGCCACATCTTGCCCTTGCCGCCGCCGTTGCGACCGCCGTGACCGCCGCCGTAGCCGTCGAAGCCGCCCTCGTCACCGCCGTTGCGGGACGGGACGATCGGCTGCTGCGAGGTGTCACCGTGCGGGGCGTGCGGCAGGGCGGTGGTGTTCGCCATGCCCATGGCCGTGGTGGCGGCACCGGTGTGCGCGACCGGGCCGGTGTTCCAGGCGCCCGTGTGGCTGCCGGACTCGTGCAGCATCTGCAGCGAGTACTGGACCAGACCGCGCATCTCCTCCGCGCTCTGGAACCGGTCGTCCGGGTCCTTGGCGAGGGAGCGCATGACGAGCCCGTCGAGCTCCGGCGGCACCGACTCCAGCACCTGCGACGGCGCCACGGGAGTGTCCTGGACGTGCTGGTAGACCACCGAGAGCGGGGTCTCGCCGGTGAAGGGCGGGCGCAGCGCGAGCAGTTCGTAGAGCAGACAGCCGGTGGCGTAGAGGTCCGAGCGGGCGTCGACGGTCTTGCCGAGGGCCTGTTCGGGGGAGAGGTACTGCGGGGTGCCCATGACCATGCCGGTCTGGGTCATGGTGGAGGCCGCGCCGTGCAGGGCGCGGGCGATGCCGAAGTCCATGACCTTGACGGCGCCGTTGTGCGTGATGATCACGTTGGCGGGCTTGATGTCACGGTGCACGATGCCGTGCTGGTGGCTGTAGGCCAGCGCCTCGAGCACGCCCGAGACGATGATCAGGGCCTGCTCGACCGGCGGCGCCTCGGCGCCGAGCAACAGGTCCCGGATAGTGCGGCCTTCAACCAACTCCATGACGATGTACGGCACGACGTTGCGGCCGACGTGGTCCTCGCCGGAGTCGTAGACGGCGACCACCGCGTGGTGGTTCAGACCGGCGACGGACTGCGCCTCGCGGGTGAAGCGCGCCTTGGACACCGGGTCCTCGGCGAGGTCCCCGCGCAGCAGCTTGACCGCGACGGTGCGTCCGAGGCGCACGTCCTCGGCGGCGAAGACCTCGGCCATGCCGCCGCGGCCGAGTCTGTGGGTGAGGCGGTAGCGTCCGTCGCCGACCAGGCCGCCATTGCCCCACATTTCAGGCACATCGGGCATACCGCCCCCGTTGGCGTCAGGGTCGGACGGACCCTGGGCGCTCTGCGTCTGTGCCATCAGTCCTCGCCGTCGTGTGTGGCCGCTTCGCGTGGGAGGCGAATGCGCGGGGAAACTCGATGAAAGCTGTCTTCCGCTAAGGCACGCTACAGGCTCCGCGAGGCGCGCCGGTCCGGGATGGACCGGCTATGAAACCTGTACAGGGCGAACCAAGGCAAATCTCGTGACGGCTTGTCGCGTATCCGGTCACGGAACGGGCACGTGGCTTGACGTGCCCGCGCCCTCGGGCAGACTTGGCCGAGATATGTCGATCAGGTGGACCGGTACGCCGGATCAGTACGCCAGTCAGTACGCCAGGCCGTGTGCCGAGGGGGAAGCAACACCATGAGCCAGGACGGCGCACAAGGCCGCTACACAGGACGTTCCGTCGGCGGCGGCCGCTACCAGCTGCGTGATCTGCTCGGCGAAGGCGGCATGGCCTCCGTGCACCTGGCCTATGACAGTGTCCTCGACCGTCAGGTCGCTATCAAGACCCTGCACACCGAACTGGGCCGTGAGGCGTCCTTCCGCGAGCGCTTCCGCCGCGAGGCGCAGTCCGTCGCCAAACTCACACACACGAACATCGTCTCGGTATTCGATACGGGCGAGGACGACCTCGACGGTTCGACCATGCCGTACATCGTCATGGAGTACGTCGAGGGCCAGCCGCTGCGGTCCGTGCTCGACGCGGACGTCCGTCAGTACGGCGCCATGCCCACCGAGAAGGCGCTGAAGATCACCGCCGATGTGCTGGCGGCGCTCGAGGTCAGCCACGAGATGGGCCTCGTCCACCGCGACATCAAGCCCGGCAACGTGATGATGACCAAGCGCAACGTGGTCAAGGTCATGGACTTCGGCATCGCGCGCGCCATGCAGTCCGGCGTCACCTCGATGACCCAGACCGGCATGGTCGTCGGCACCCCGCAGTACCTCTCCCCCGAGCAGGCCCTCGGCCGCGGCGTCGACGCCCGCTCCGACCTGTACTCGACGGGCATCATGCTCTTCGAGCTGCTGACCGGTCGGCTGCCCTTCGACGCGGACTCCCCGCTGGCCATCGCCTACGCGCATGTCCAGGAGGAGCCGGTCGCGCCGTCGACCATCAACAGCTCGATCCCGCCGGCCGTCGACGCCCTCGTCGCCCGGGCGTTGAAGAAGAACCCGAACGAGCGCTTCCCCAGCGCCGAGTCCATGCGGGACGAGTGCGCGCGCGTGGCCGGCACGGCGCACGCCGCGCCCTCGCCGATCATCATCTCGGGCGGCCCGCCGGCGCGCAGCGGCGCGGGCGTCGGCTCGGCCGTCTTCCCGCCCGTCGACCAGCAGGCCGCGGCGCCCGGTCCGCAGGGCGTGCAGACGCCCTACCAGCCGACCGCGCACAGCCCGTACAACAGCTACGGCCCGGCGACCCCGGCACCGGCCAACCAGGGCTACCCGACCCCGGCCCAGTCCTACCAGCAGTCCGGCCCGGGCCCGCACACCCCGCCGCCGTACACGATCAACCCGTCCCCGGCCCCGTCCTCGCACGGCGGCGGTACGGGCGGCAGCGGCGGCAAGAGCAACAAGGGCGTGCTCATCGGCTCGGGCGTCGTCGCGGTCCTCGCCGTCATCGGCGTGATCGCCGCCATCGCGCTGAACGGCAAGGACACGAAGGACGAGGCCGGGCAGAGCACGGCCTCGCAGTCGCCCGCGGCGGGCACGACGACGGGCGGCGGCACCGGTGGCACCGTGCCGCAGAGCAGCCACAAGGACGGCGACAAGTCCAAGACCATCGCCCCGGAGAAGTGCAGCAAGGCCTACGACGTCTACAACGACAAGACGAAGAAGTCCGCGCCCGACTTCAAGTACATCTACATCGACTCGGTGAAGGAGTGCCTCCAGGCCGCCGGCTGGAAGTACCGGGTCGACGTCCAGGCCGAGAACACCTGGGGCAAGGGCACGGTGCTCAACCAGGTGCCGGCCGCGGGCGACCCGTTCGACCCGAAGTCGCCGAGCGCGCAGTTCGTGCTCACCGTCTCGACGGGCGACCCCTCGTAGGACCCGGTAGGACCCGGTTAGGACCCGCACACGCGCGTGCCCGGTGCGTCTCGCGAGACGCACCGGGCACGAACCGCTCTGCGATCTCCGGTAGAATCTATCGGCTGACGGGACTTACCGTCTGACGGCCTTACAGATACGGACCGGAGCGGGCGCCGCCGTGGTGGCCCTCGTCGTCGTCCTCACCCATCACACCGGGCGGCAGGGCCCTGCGCATCTGCTCCAACTGGGCGCGTGCCGCCATCTGCTGGGCGAACAGCGCCGTCTGGATGCCGTGGAAAAGACCCTCCAGCCAGCCGACCAACTGCGCCTGCGCGATGCGCAGTTCCGCCTCGGTCGGAATGGCGTCGTCGGTGAACGGGAGCGACAGGCGCTCCAGCTCCTCCACCAACTCCGGCGCCAGGCCGTCCTCCAGCTCCTTGACGGAGCTGTGGTGGATGTCCTTGAGCCGGACCCGGCTCGCCTCGTCCAGAGGAGCTGCCCGGACCTCCTCCAGCAGCTGCTTGATCATGCTGCCGATGCGCATGACCTTCGCCGGCTGTTCGACCATCTCCGTCACCGGGACCTCGCGCGACTCGTCGTCACCCACCCCGCCGCCGGGGCTGGCGTTGCCGAGAGCCATGCCGTCCGGGCCTACGACCAGGACCTGGGGGCTCTCCTGCGACCGTTCATTCCTCGGCATCTCCATGCCGCCATTCTCTCGCACCCGTGGTTTCCCCCGGTTGATGCCCCCGTACACGCCTGATCCACCTTCCTCGCACGCCCCGGGTCGTACTCCGGCGCGCGGAGGCCTATCCCGCGCGCCGGGGCAGTGACGTCCGAGACCGCGTGGAACAGGCCGCGAGCAGGCCGGCGAGCACCGGGACACCCACCGCGAGCACCGTCAGCGTGGGCCAGGGCAGCTCGATCGGGGTATGGGCGGGGACCAGCGGATCCCGGCGCATGGCAGCCAGCGCGTCGCGCCCGTCGACCAGCCGCAGCGCCACGGCGGGCACCACTCCGGCGACCGAGCCCAACAGCACGCCGAGCCCCGCGACGCCCGCGCACTGGAAGCCGGCGAAGCCGCGCCGCACTCCCGGCGGCGCGCCCACCGCGCTGAGCGTGGTCAGATCGGCCTCCGCGTCCGCCTTGGCCAGACCGGTGGTGGCGACGGCGGCCCCTATGGTCACCAGGCCCGCGAAGACGGCGAGGGCCCTCAGGAAGAAGTCGTCCCCGTCGGTCTCGGGCCCGCGCTCGATGTAGAGGCTGGTCGCCGCGTCCCCCCGGTCGAGGACGGCGTTCGCCCGCTCCTCCTCGGCCTTGCCGGGGGTGTGGCGCACGGCGTAGAAGGACCCCGCCGGGGCGGTGTGCAGATTCAGCCGGTGTGCGAGGACGGCAGGCAGGATCAGCCGCACGCCGGGCGTGGCGGCATAGGCCTCGGGGGCGACATAGGCGTCGAGGAAGACCTTGCGGGACGGGTCGGGGGGCGCGGGGCGGGTGGGGGGCACAGGGCCCCTGTGGCCGGTGGTGGGGCTGTAGCCGCTGCCGGTGCCCCGGCCGCTCGGTCCAGGTGTGCCGGGAGTGCTGTGTGTGTCGGGAGGGCTGTAGGGGCTCGGGGTGCCGTGTGGGCCGGGGGTGCCGTGCGTGCCGGGGGTGCCGTGCGGGCCAGGGGTGCCGGCTGTCGTGAGCGGTTCACCGGTCGCGGTGATCTTCAGCTGGACGCGGCCGTCCTGCGCGTAGGCGCTGTTGAGCAGCACCGGTTTGCCCTCGGCCAGGGCCCGTTCGGCCGCCGGGTCGTGCAGCCCGACGTACGTGCGCAGCAACCGGGCGTCCCCGACCAGGACCTTCTCCCCGGCGTCGCCGATGGAGGAGAAGCCTCCGGCGTCCACGCACTCGGGGCCGCGCCGCAGCCGCCGGTGTTCGTCCGCGCTGAGGCGCTCGGCGAGGTCCCGGCCGGTCGGGCCCTCCAGCGGGCAGCGGTGGGTGTCGGGGCGGACGAGCTCGATCTCTCCGCAGTCGTCCCCGGAGGCGCGGGTGTAGCAGTCGGCGCCCGCCCAGACCCGGTCGACGTCGGCGCGCTCGCCGGTGACCGGAAGGGCGTGCTCCATGGCCCGGCGGAGGGCGGGCAGCGCCTTCTCCGGGTGACCGCCCTCGTTCGCGTACGAGTCGACCAGCAGCGCGACCGTGCCGGGCCGCAGCAGCGGCTCGTACCCGAAGCGGTCCTCGGCGATCAGGCTGACCGTGTACGTCGCCACCGCGACCGTCCCGGCCACCGCGGCGGTCACGGCGGCGACGGCGGGGGCGGTACGGCCGCGGTTGCGGGCCGCGTCGCGCAACGCGAACCGGGCGGCGAGCGGCAGCCGGCCGCCGAACCGGGCGCAGGCTCCGACCAGCACGGGGACACACGCCAGCATGCCGAGTTCGGCCACGACCGAGCCGACGGCGACGACCGCCCAGCCGCTGCCCGTCGCCCCGCCGACCAGGGCGAGGCCGCCGCCCAGCAGGATCGCCGCGAGGCCGAGGCACGGCAGCACCCGGGAGCCGTGGCGCACGCCGCGGCGGCCGGCCAGCGACTGGAGCACCGACTGGCGGCCCGCGACGAGCGCGGGGACGAGCGCGGCCAGCACGCCCGTGAGCACCCCGAGACCGACGATGGTCAGCAGGTGCGACGGCACGGCGGTGACGGGCCCGAAGCGCTGCCCGTCCCACTCCTCGAACACCGGTCGGCACAGCACGCTGAGCCCGAGCCCGAGGAGGACCCCGAGGACGGCGCCGGCGGTGCCGAGCACCAAGCCGCCCGCCAGCACCACCGCCCGTAGCTGCCCGCGGTCGGCGCCGCAGATGCCGATCAGCCCGAGCTGACGGCGGGCGCGGCGGGCCCCGACGGCGAAGGCCGGGCCCGCGAGCAGCACGATCTCCAGGACCGCCATCGCGGCGACGGTCGCGAGCGCCACGGTCGCCCGGCGGGAGCCCATGCCGGTGTCCGCGGCGGAGCCGGGACCGATGCCGACGCCCGGCGTCCGGGCGGCCGGCACGGCGGTGTCCGGCGGCGGGTCGCGCAGCACGGCGCGGGAGCGGACGAGTACGCCGCGCTCGTTGGCGGCCCGTACGTCCTGCCAGGTGACCCCGTCGCCCTTGGCTGCGACGTAGTACTCCTTGGGCATCGGATGCGGCGGCGCGGCCCGTTTGTCGCGCTCGGCCTGCACCCGCCACGGGTCGATCACGGCGTGCGGCCGGGCGATGAGGTACTCGCCGTTCAGCTCGCCCGGCAGCTCCACGGCGGCGGTGATCCGGAACTCCCTGGCCAGGCCCTTGATCCGGGTGTGCGAACCGACGTGCAGCCCGGAGGACTCCAGAAAGGCGGTGGTGGCGGCCAGCTCCTGGGGCTCGTCGGGCAGGAGACCGCGGCGGACGTCGACCTTGCCGCGCAGCAGGGCATCGGCGGCGGGCATCTCCCGGACGGTGACGCGCCGCAGCCCTTGGGTGGTGCGGACCAGCCCGTCGACGTCCTGGGAGGTGACGGTGCGGGTGCCCTTGGGGAGGAGGTCGGCGAGGACGGCCGCGACATCGACGGGCCGGCCCACGGCACCGTCGTTCTGCGTCTCGTCCGCGCTGCCGCGCGGTGTCCCCACACGGCTCGCGTCGGGCATCTGCACGATCGGCCCCGGGCCGTACCCGGCGTCGCTGAACTGCGCGTCCGCCGCACCCAGTTCCCGGGTGACCTCCTGCGCCCGGGACGGACCGGCGCTGTGGTACGTCACGTCCGCCACCGTCACGGCCAGCACCGGCAGTGCGATCATGACGACGACGAGCGCGCTGCGGGCCTTGGCGCGCAGCGCGTCACGACGGGCGATCCGCAGGGCCGCGCGCCAGGCGGGGACGCCCGTGACGCGCGGCACGCGTATGCCGGACACGCGCTTCACCGGGGTTCCTCGGCCGCGAGCTGCGCCTCGGCGCGCGCGGTCAGCGTCTGGTCGACCATCGTGCCGTCGCGCAGGAACACCACGCGGTCGGCCCAGGCCGCGTACCGCGGCTCGTGGGTGACCATCACGCCCGCCGCACCCGCGTCGCAGCGCGCCCGCAGCAGCGCGAGGATCGCCTCGCCGGTCCGGGAGTCCAGGGCCCCGGTCGGCTCGTCGGCGAGCACGAGGCGGCGGTCGCCCACGAGGGCGCGGGCGATGGCCACGCGCTGCTGCTGGCCGCCGGACATCTCGTCGGGGAAGCGTTTGGCGACACCGGTGAGGTCCAGCTCGGCCAGCGCGTCCATCGCCTCGGCGCGGGCCTTGCGGGTGGGCACGCCGTCCAGCTCACGGGGCAGGGCGATGTTCTCGGCGGCGGTCAGGGCGGGCACGAGGTTGTAGTCCTGGAACACATAGCCGATCGACCGGCGCCGCATGGCCGCCAACGCGCGGCGGTTCAGCTTCGCGATGTCCCGGCCCTCCACGATCACCTGCCCGGACGTGGGCGCGTCCAGCCCGCCCGCGAGCGTCAGCAGCGTCGATTTCCCGGATCCCGACGGGCCCATGACCGCCACCAGCTCCCCCGGCTGCACGGCCATGTCGATGCCGCACAGGGCGTGCACCTCGGCGGGCCCGGTGCCATGGGTGCGGGTCAGGTTCCTGAGCTCCAGCACGGGCCGCCCGGGCAGGGGTGTGCCGGCCTGCGGCGCTGAACCGGTCATGGTGCGGTGCTTCCCCTTGGGTGGGCCGGTCGGCGGGCCGTGGGAGCCCACGAGCGCGTACGGGTCGCGGCGGTAATCGCGGCGGTTATGTATACCTCCTGCACCCGTTCGGAGGACAGAACCGATGCAAGGCCCATGCGCAGCCCGGGTGTGCCGGGCGTCAGGCGTGAGCGCGTCGTGCGTCGGGCGCCTGTTCGTCGGACGTGAGCACGTCGTGCGTCAGGCGCACGTTTGTCGGACCTGAGCGCTCCGACCGCCGGGCGCGGGCGCTCCGCCCGTCAGGCGCGGGACGGGGATCAAACCTGGGGTTGGGACGGAGTCAGCCGCGGCGCAGCCGGAGGCCGAGGAACCCCAGGCCCAGGCCGGTGAGGGTCATGCCGGTACCGAGTGGCAGGACGCGCATGACCGGGTCGGCCGGCTCCTCGGCGCGCTCGGAGCCTGTGGCCTCCATGGCGTCGAAGGGGCCCGCACTCGGCTCGTACGTCCGTGGGGCGGGCCCGGGGGCGTACGGTTGCGCGGCTTCGAGGCGGACGCGGGGCGGCGGGGTGTTGAAGGGCGGCCTGGGCGCCGCGGCGGGCTCACGGCCCGTCCCCGGGCTCTCGGCGGGCGACTCCGAGGACGAGGGGGAGCCGGAGGGCTCGGCGGACGCGGCAGGGTTGTCGGCAGGGTTGTCGGCTGAGCTGCCGGCGGGGCTGTCGGCGGGGCTGTCGGCGGGCGAGGACGTGGCCCGGCCGGGGTGGGTGCGCCCCTCCCCGGCCGCGCTGCCGGCGAGCCGCTCGGTGAGCAGGGGGGACGACGGGGACACGGAGGGGAGCACGCGGAACGGGGCGAGGGGGGCGGAGGCGGGGGGCGCGGACGGCGGTTCGCTGGGGACGGCCCTTTCCTCGGCGTGCGCGCCGGGGGCTATGAGCAGAAGGGCCGTGCAGAGCAGTCCGGCTGCCGCTGCCGACCACCTGGCCTGTGCTCCGACCTGGATCGTCGTCTGTGTCCCGGCCTGTGTCCCGGACATCGTCCGCACTCCGCCACCCACGGCGCCACCTTTCGCAGGAGCCACCCCCTCCCGACACACCAAGACTCACACGCCCCCGGGTCCCCTGCCCGCTGAACAGCCAGGTGGGTGACATACGGCCGAATGGTTGACCGGCGGTGATGCGAGGGGGGTGAGTGTCGACGGTCTACGGGTGGGGTGGGAGAGGTGGCACAGGTGGGGCGAAACGGGTGCGGGGGGGGGGGGGGGGGGGGGGGGGGGCCCCCCCCCCCCCCCCCCCCCCCCCCCCCCGACGCCGTCGGGGTCCACGACCGCCGAACCGGGGGCCTACAAGGTCGAGGTCAAGATCGCAGGGGTTACCGAGACGGTGAACTTCACGCTGGAG